>JAKPJF010000101.1 GCA_029554345.1 Spirochaetota bacterium
GTAAACATTTTGTCTTAAACATGCTATTAATTCTCCGATTGTATTGATTTTATTGGTGTTTTGCAATTCCAACATAATCAACGCATTTGAGAATTAATAGCATTTTTCTTGTTTTCTTATGATTCTATGGGACAGCAGTGAAATCATTTATTAAATACATTGTCGTCCGGACTCATTGGTTCGGTCTCTATTGGAAACATCTATTATATGGTTCGGAATTCCAATATATTTTATTTTCGGCTAAAACTTTTTGAAAAAAAATCACTGATGATTAATGACAAAATTTCTCTTTACAGTTTTGGGGCATGTTTGTTTTATCGAATCTGAATTTATTATGCAGCAAAGGGATTTTATGTCTTCCGTCTTTTTCAAAACAATATTTCTTCTTGTTCTTTCGAACCTGTTTATGACTTTCGCTTGGTACAGTCATCTCAAAAATCTGAACGGGACAAAATGGTATATCGCGGCATTTGCAAGCTGGGGAATAGCCTTTTTTGAATATATGATACAGGTTCCGGCTAATCGTATCGGATATACCGAGCTTTCGCTTGGTCAGCTTAAAATTATGCAGGAAGTAATAACTTTATCGGTTTTCATTCCTTTTTCGGTTTTTTACATGAATCAGCCGTTTAAGACGAATTATATCTATGCAGGGGTCTGCATGGTCGGTGCAGTCTATTTTATGTTCAAGTGAGGATTATTTATGGATATTTTCAGCACACTATTTGAAACGATTGAAGACCGTAAGGGCAAAGATCCGAAAGAGTCGTATGTATCTTCACTGATGGCAAAAGGAACGGAAAAAATCAACAGCAAAATCACGGAAGAAGCCGCCGAGACATGTGAAGCGGCTCTTGAGGATAATAAAGAACACCTGATTTATGAAATCTGTGATCTTATTTTTCATACTTTTGTGCTTGCAGGCTATAAGAACATAACTATTGATGATATAAGGAAAGAACTTGAGAGACGGCATGGAATTAGCGGTCTTACCGAAAAAGCGCAGAGAGGAAACAAATGATTAGCGACAGAAACCGTCTAAGATTTGCCCTTCCGGGAAAAGGAAGACTGAGAGAGCCGACTATTGATCTTCTTCAGAAATCAGGATTCAGCTTCAGAGAGAAAGACAGGCACCTTTATGCAACATGTACTAACGAAAATATTGTTTTTATTTTTGTGCGTGCAGACGATATCCCTGTTCTGGTCGAATCCGGGGTGGTAGATGCCGGAATTACCGGAAGCGATCTTGTTATTGAAAGAAAAGCTTCCGTAAACGAGGTTGTTTCGCTTGGTTACGGAAGATGCAGATTGTGTGTGGCTGTCCGTGACGAATGTCAGGAATCTTCTCTCAAATGGCTTGAAGGTAAAAAGGTTGCGACTTCTTTTCCTCATATAACACGCGAGTTTTTTCTTTCGAATGGAGTTAATATTGAAGTAATCGAAATGAACGGATCCGTTGAAATTATGGTTGCACTCGGTCTTGCCGATGCTATCGTAGACATAGTTGAAACCGGAGACAGTCTGAGAGATAATAATCTCAAAGTTTTTTGCGATATCGGCAAATATGAAACGGTTCTTATTTCTAACAAAGACATAAAAAATGATGCGCGTATTGAGAAGGCAAAACGCCGTATAGAAGGTGTTTTAACAGCAAAAAGATACAGCATTCTTGAGTATAATATTTCGGAATCAGAGCTTCCGAAAGCGGAAAAAATTACACCGGGATTTAAGTCTCCGACCATATCTAAGCTTGACACGGAAGGATGGGTGGGTGTAAAAGTGATGGTTGAGAAGGGTTCTGTTCCTAAAGTCATGGATGAGCTCGAATCTCTCGGCGCTACAGCTATTTTTGAGACAACAATAATTAACTGCCGCTTATAAGCGCGCAAAGGAGATATAATGGTTTATGTAGTTTACGGAATAATTCTCGTTGTTATCATCGGCGGTTTTATTGCTTATAAAATAATCAGAAAGAGAATAACGAAAAAAATTGCCGCTCAGCAGGAAGTCGTTAATCAGCACAAACAGACGGTTACGATTTTTGTTATCGAAAAGAAAATGGCCAAAATATCCGAAGCTAAACTGCCGAAAGCAGTTGTAGATCAGATCCCGGCTATTTATAAACTGAAAAAACTGCCTCTTGTAATTGCCAAGGTCGGTCAGCAGATTGTAACCCTAATTTCCGAGGATAAGATATATTCAAGTATTCCGGAAAAGAAAAATGTGACTATCGAACTAGCAGGAATTTTTATCGCAGGTATAAAGAATCAGAATAACAGCGCTCCGAAGAAAAAAAGGAGATAACATGAAGCCGATTCACGAGTATACAAGCGCGAATTATATAAAGAAGATAGATTCTGAAGATAGATTTGTAGCTATTGAGGATCTTGCTAAAGTTTTTGAGGGAACCGAAATTTGTTCGAATATCGACAAACTCGTTTCTGCACTGAAAGAGCGTGAAGAAATAATGAGCACGGGAATCGGATGTAACATTGCGATTCCGCATGCAAAAATTCCTGAAGTCAAAGATATTGCCTATGCAATCGGTGTGTCAAAAAAAGGAATTGATTTTGATTCAATGGACGGAAATCCTGTACATTTGGTGATACTCGTTGTTGCCGGAGAAAAACAGCATAAGGATTATCTGTCTCTTCTGTCCAATAGCATGGCATTTCTGAAAGATCCTGCTATAAAAGACAGTGTTATTAATGCAGAAAATCCTCAGCAGGTTTTTGAGATTTTGATGTCCGCGCAGGCCCGCTGAGGTCCGTCTAACTAAACGCCTTCATTTTCCATTTTATCATTTCTTGACTTATACCGTTTAACGCACTAAAATGCGTTAGGCGGTTTAGATATGAAAGAATATTCTTCTATTCCTCTTAGAAAGTTTGTTGCGCCGGAATTTTTGTTCGGCAGCGGTGCTATTCCGATGCTCTCACGTTACATTAAAAATCTTGGGGTGAAGAAAATACTTCTAGTTTCAGATCCAGGAGTAATGAATGCAGGATGGGTTTCGGTTGTTGAAAAACAAATAAAAGACACTCATATTCCTCATGTTCTATTCACAGATGTTTCTCCGAATCCGCGTGACTGTGAAGTTATGACAGGTGCCGAAATATATCAGAAAGAGTCATGCGATATGATTGTAGCAGTCGGCGGCGGCAGTCCGATGGATTGTGCAAAAGGAATCGGAATAGTATGTATCAATAAAAGCCATATTTCGGAATTTGAAGGTGTGGACAAAATCCCTTTGCCGGGTCCGCCATTGGTTTGTATTCCGACAACTTCCGGTACTTCTGCTGATATTTCGCAGTTTTCGATTATACTTGATTCTGTAAGAAAAGTAAAAATGGCAATTGTCAGCAAAATTCTGGTTCCTGACGCCGCATTGATTGATCCCGTGACTCTTTCTACAATGGATGCGAAACTTACGGCAGAAACGGGAATGGACGCACTTGTTCATGCATTTGAAGCGTATGTATCAAATGCAAGTTCTCCCATAACCGATCTAAATGCTTTACGTGCAGTAGAACTCATTCGCAAAAATCTTGTCGGAATGATTAAATGCGGAGGTAAAGGAGAGGAAGCGGATAACATGATGCTTGGAAGTCTTCTTGCCGGTCTTGCTTTTTCAAACGCGAGTCTGGGAATTGTTCATGCAATGGCTCACGCTCTTGGAGGATTTCTCGATCTTAGACATGGAGAATGTAATGCAATTCTTCTTGAGCATGCGGTAAATTATAATTATGAAAGTGCGCATGAAAAATATAATGACCTTGCATCAGCGATGGGTATTGAAACTAAAGGAATGACTGACTCTCAGATAAAAAATGCTCTGACGGAATCTATTGGCAAGTTGCGTTACGACTCGGGGATCCGCCACGGATTTTCAGCACTCGGTTTAAAAAAGGATGAAATACCTTTTCTTGCGGATTATGCTCTTTCAGATATCTGTATAGTTACAAATCCGCGCGAGGCATTGAAATCCGAAATAGAGGAACTGTATGTCGCAGCCTTCTGACGGAATCAGTGATAAAGATAGTCTCAGAAATAAAATAATGGGGATGGGAGATGCTTCTTTAAAAAAGAGTTATTATACTCAGCTTCAGGAGCATGTGCTGAATCTCGAGAAAAGCCGCATGGAAACTGAAGAATCTTTCAAGCGGGCTGAAGCAAATAAAAATCTTTTTATAGCATTGTTTCACCAGGCTAGCGACGGAATTATCGTTGTGGATCTTGAAAGCGGCAAATTCAAATTCTGTAATAGAGCGTTTGCTGAAATGTTTGATTATAATTCGGATAGTCCTTTGCTTTCGTTTGCTTCGGCTCTTCCGGGAGAGGACGCAGAAAATCTTGAAAATGCCTTGAGAAAGATGGCATCAGGCGAAATACGTTTTTTGAATAATGTAATGATCCATAAAAATGATGGAGATATTATTTATGCAGATATAAGCGGAAGTGCAGTAGAAATAGAGAACCGGAAATATGTGTTAGCCGTTTTTCGTGACATGACCGGAGCAAGAAAGCTTGAACTTGAAAAAGCGGAATTTGCCGCAAAGATTAACCAGTCTCAAAAAATGGAAGCTATTGGAACACTTGCAGGCGGAGTTGCCCACGATTTCAATAATATTATCGGCGGCATTATGGGTCTTGCAGAAATATCACTTGATGAAGTTAAAGATAATACAGATCTCCGGGATAATCTGAATCAGATAATAACTGCATGCAGAAGAGCACGTGATATAACAACACAGCTTCTTTCTATTACATACAAAACAGAAAAGAAATATGAACCTGTAAGTTTTAACGGAATAATCCGTGATTCGGTTATATTATTAAAGGCAACTCTTCCGGCAAGTGTTTCTATAAAAGTAACTGACAACGCCGAAGAAGATACTGTTCTTGCCGATCATGCAGGAATAAGTCAGATTATAATAAATCTGTGTACAAATTCTGCACATGCGATGAATTATTCCGGCGACATTCGCATCAGAACTAGCAATGCCGATATCGATGAATACCTTATGCAAAAGAATCCGGAGCTCTTGCTGGGAAAGCATTTCCTTCTTGAAGTCAGCGATACGGGATGCGGAATTCCAAAGGATATAGTCGACAGGATATTTGAACCGTTTTTTACAACTAAAGAGAAAGGCAAAGGCACCGGACTAGGTCTTTCGATAATTCATGGTATAGTGAAAAATCACGGCGGAGTAATTACAGTATATAGTGAAGAAGGAATTGGGACCACATTTAGAATATTTTTTCCTCTAGCTGCAGATAGAGTCAAGTCAGTCGTAGCAGAAGAATATAATCCTGATTCTGTGAAAGATGCCCTTGTTTTGTTTGTTGATGATGAAGAGTTGCTTGTAAAAGTAGGAGAGAAGATTCTTTCCAATATGGGGAACAAAACTGTTTCATTTGCAAATCCTATGGAAGCACTTGCATATTTTGAAAATAATGCGGAGAGCATTGATGCGGTTATAACGGATATGGCAATGCCCAAAATGAACGGACTTAAACTTGCAGAAAAAATACATGCTGTCAAAAAAGACGTTCCTGTAATTTTATGCAGCGGATACAGTGATGAGCTTATGAAAGAAAACACAGATATGAAAGATATTTCAAGACTGATTATGAAACCGTTTTCCGCAGGCGAATTGGCAAAAGTTTTAACTGAAGTTCTTAACGCAGTTAAAAAACAAAGAGCTGATTAACAGCTCTTTGTTTTAAATTTTATCCGAGAATTACTTCAACTTTGTGAGTTCCGTCTTTGAAAAGTGGAACAATGTTTCCTTCAACGGATTTTCCGTCCACAGTCATGCTTTTAACGCCCTTGCATACTTTAGAAGGATTTTTAACTTCGATTTCGTATACTGCTCCGCGGTATTTTCTCACTGCTGAAAATCCATCCCAGTTTTTAGGAATACAAGGATTGATTTCGAGTCCTTTGTATGTAGGAAGAATTCCTAGAATATATTTTGTAGCAGCCTGATATGTCCATGAAGATGTTCCCGAAAGCCAGCTGTTTCTTCCGAGTCCGAACTGCGGATGCTCATTGCCGAGAATATTCTGAGGATAGCAGTAAGGTTCAGCTTCAAATTCATCAATTTTTTCGTTCTTAAAAGCAGGGTTTATCTGATTGTAGTATTCGTAAGCGCGGTCGCCGTTGCCTATTATGGTTTCAGATATCATTGCCCATGGATTTGTGTGAAGGAATATTCCACCGTTTTCTTTTGCTCCCGGAGGATATGTTGAGACTCCGCCGAGATTTCTGTCGTAACCATTATATCCGGGACCGCTAAGCTTGATTCCGTTTGAAGTGTTGAGATGCTTCCTCACGGATTCCATTGCTGTTACGGCTCTGTCTTTGTCTGCGAAGCCGGCCATGATATTCCAGCTTTGGGCATTTACATAAATGCTTCCATGCTTGTTTTCTTTTGAGCCGAGCTTTGATCCGTCGCAGTCAAAATATCTGAGATACCATTCTCCGTCCCATGTTTCTTTGTTTACGGTTTCTTTCATTTCGTTATAGTACTTTTTGTATTCGCTGACTGCCGCAGAATCTCCAAGAGCTTCCATCATATCTATCATTTCAAGGAGAGCTTTTCCAAATTGAGGTGCAACAAAATTTGATTCTGCTCCTGTGCGCAGGTTTACTGTGTCATTCCAGTCAGCAAATCCAAGAAGAGGAAGTCCGTGCTTTCCTCTGTTCTCCCATGTGAATTTGACAGCACGCTTCAAATGCTCGAGTACTGTCCCTTTTTCAAGAGGCTTTTTGTCAGCGTCTTTTTCGTAGAAAGGAATTTCAGTTTTAAGGAAGTCCATGTCTCCTGTTTCTTTGATATACGCGTTAACAGCAAGAATGATCCAGAGATGGTCATCCCCGTAAAAATGCGGTCTGTCCGGAAACTCATGAGAATCACCGACAGTGGCTTCCATTGTCGAAGGAAAAAACTGATGCATCGCGGAGCCGTCACGTTTCTGAACATGAAGCAGTTTGACGATAAGATCCTTTCCGCCTGCCGGATCATTTGAAAGCATCCCCATTACATCCTGTGAGCTGTCGCGGAAACCGAGTCCGCGTCCGCCGAAACCGAGCTGATAAAGAGACAGATCTCGCGACCAGTTCTTAGTCATGTAGCACTGACGCGGATTGTGAATGTTAACCATGCTGTTCATGTTGGAGTCTGGTGTCTTGACCTGAAGAATGGAGAGATATTCGTCCCAGAATTTTTTGAGAGCATCAAATGCCGCATCAACATTAGCGCCTTCACGGAACTTCTTGATATTCGGCATATCTTTTTCAATTGAAGCAGTCTGTGAAAGCTGAGTGATTATGCGCTTGGTTTCTCCATTTGCGAATTTGCCGAGATGATGAAGAAGAGCTCCGATATTATCGCCTCTAAGAGCCTCGTAATTTGAAAGTTCATCATTAAATAGTGATAGAGGCGCTTTCCATGTTCCGTATTCATTGTCTCCGAGAAAATTCTTTCTGTCTGATTCGAATGAAGAAACGGGATGATTTGACGTAAAATAGTTTTCCGCGGTTCCTTTCATCATGAATGCACACTGTGAAAGAACCATCTTTCCGTCGGATTCTTTGTGGGCCTTGCTCTGCATCGTCTGAGGAACCCAGTCTGCGTTGGTGAACTGTTTGAGGGCGTCAAAGTGGGTGTATTCAACAACCGGAATATAATCTATTTCAATTTCCTTTCCGCTTTTATTCGTAATCTTGATATCTCGGATTACACGGGATTCACCTGCCGGAACGAATACTGTTATTTCGGTGCGTATTCCGTAAAATTCGCTGACGAACCTTGAATAGCCGAGGCCTACGTGACATTCGAAAAGATCATACTTGTCGAGTGTGGGAACAAAGTATGGGGAAAAAACTTTGTAAATTCCGTTTTCTTTAAAACGGATATAAGCGCTTTCTCCCTTGAAGTCCGATGAAGGCATTTGCGGAATGTATTTGAGAATTCTGTTTAGGGCAGGGTCTCCCTTGCAGATCAGAGAGCCGCCGGTGTGGTCTACGAATCCGCCGAAGGAAAGTCCTCCGACATAATTAATCCATTTAACCGGTGTTTTAGGGTTTGTGACAACATATTCCTTTGCGGCGTCATCAAAATAACCGTATTTCATTATTTAATCCTCCTAAAATAGCTTGAGTAATAATTATAGATTAAGTGC
>JAKPJF010000103.1 GCA_029554345.1 Spirochaetota bacterium
ATTGAAAACATGGGCAAGGGTGATCGCGTGAAAGTGTCCGGCAGAGTAACCGTTTCAAACTGGACGAATAAAGAAGGGGAAACAAAAGAACAATGGTCAATTTTAGCGGATGAGATTTCGCTTGTTGACACAACTTTTTAAAAAGGAGAATTAAAATGACTATCAACGAAATCAAAGAAAAAAAAGAAAAGTTGGCCGTGGCGATTACAAACATGGTTTTCGAGTTTGAAGAAGCTACGGGGACAAAGGTAACGCGTATTGGCCGTAAGTATTCTACGACTAACGGCGTAGAAAAACCATATACTTATGAATTAGATGTCGAAATTTAAAGGAGAAGAAAAATGACTGAACAAAAAGAAGCAAATGCGATTGTTGAAATGACCGCTGAAAAGATTGCCAACGTAACTGGCTTTACACCGGCAGAAATCGCTATCGTTAAAAGAACAGTGGCAAAAGGCACTACTGATTTTGAGTTGGCATATTTTCTGAACATCGCCAAGTCGGTTGAATTAAATCCGTTCAATAAAGAAATATGGTGCTATAAGGACGGAAAGGGGAATGTTCTTGTCTTTGCTGGACGTGACGGATTTCTGAAAAAAGCACAGCAAAGCCCTTTATGGAATGGAATGACTTCAAGCGAAGTTTGCGCTAATGATGTTTTTGAAATGGACGTGGCGAAAGCACAAATCACGCACAAACCTAATTTTAAAGACCGCGGCGAAATAATCGGAGCTTACGCAATCGTAAAACCAAAAGGTTGTGAACTGGCCACGGTGGAGTGGGCGGATATAAAGATTTTCGATAAAAAGCAAAATACTTGGAATACGCACAAAGCCGAAATGATTAAGAAGGTCGCGGAAGTTCACGCGCTTAAAAAAGCCTTTGGCATAACTGTTTTACAATCTGAATATGACTGGCAAATCAAAGATGATAAAGCATTACCGATTACTGTTGATACACGCACTCCGATTGAGATAATTCAAGAAAAGATTTTACTTGCGCTTGATGAATACACCGGCGAAGACAAAGAAGAAATCCGCCGGAGCTGTGTTGATGCCAAACAAAAAGGCACGTTTGATGAAAAGTTTGGTAAAGAAGTTGCGGCAATCCTGGGGGTCGAATTATGATTATCCATAATGTAATTCAGGGAACAGATGAATGGAACGCTTTACGTTTAGGTAAATTTACGGCCTCTTGTT
>JAKPJF010000112.1 GCA_029554345.1 Spirochaetota bacterium
CTCCGATCGCCGCTTGCAGGACATGCAAACTTCATGCTTCTCGACCACAGAGGAGTAGTTCTTTACAGCTCATCCGATAAAGATAAATACATCGGAAAAGAATATAACAAAAAAGATTTTCAGGATATTCAGTCAGGACCAGATTTCAAAACGTATATAACCGAAATATCAGGCTCAGACTCTAAAAGCATTTTAAGCTACCGCAAACTTTGGCTTCAAGGAGAAGAATCTCCATATCTTTATATCCGCGTAACCGTACCCGAAAAAGAAATACTTGCACAAGCCAATATTATTATGCTTCAGAATATTATGTTTCTTACATTATTTCTATTTGCATCACTTGCCCTGGCATGGTTTGCCGGAAAACGCTCTATAGCAGACCGCATAATCATGCTCGAAAAAGCATCTAAGAAAATGGCAGAAGGTGATTTGGATATAAGCCTGACAAAGCTCGATACAGGCGGAGAAATAGGCAAACTCGGAAAAACTTTCCTCGAAATGGCAGAAAAACTCAAAGCCCGTGAAACTGCTCTTGCAGAAAGTGAAAACAACTATAGGACTATTTTCAACACCAATAAAGATGCTTTGTTCATTCATGATGTAGCAGATGGAAAGATTCTTGAGGTAAATGACAGTGTGCTCGAAATGTTCGGCTTCACCCGTGACGAAATAATCGGAGACAATGTAGCAAAAATGAGTTTTCAAGAAACTAGTCATACCTCAAAGGAATCACAGGAACTCATAAGAAAAACGATGACTGAAGGGCCGCAGACTTTCGAATGGCTTTCAAAAAGAAAAAACGGTACAGCATTCTGGACCGAAGTTATTCTTTCTTATGCAAAAATTAATAACATAGACTGCACGATTGCATCAGTCCGCGATATTTCAGACAGAAAAGATGCGGAAGAAGAAAGAAAAAAGCTCCAGAATCAGCTTTATCAGGTTCAAAAAATGGAATCAATCGGACAACTTGCAGGCGGAATCGCTCATGATTTCAATAATATTCTCGCCACAATTATGGGATACGGAAGCATAATGCAGGACAGCATGAAAGATGATGATCCCAATAAGGAAAACATTGAAGAAATAATGAATTCAGCCGAACGCGCGGCAAACCTCACACAAAGTCTACTTGCATTCAGCAGGAAACAGCTTATCAACCCGAAAGAAATTTATGTAAATGAACACATCCGGCGCATTGAAAAATTTCTAACACGCATCATTGGAGAAGATATAACATTAACAACCGACCTTTGCCCGGAAAATCTTTGCATTTTTGCAGATGCGACGCAGATAGAACAGGTACTTATGAATATAGCGGCAAACGCACGAGACGCGATGCCTTCAGGCGGAAAACTGATTATATCCACCTACCCCGAATATCTAGAAGAAGATGATGTCAGAACAATGGGATACGGAATTTCCGGAGACTGTGCTGTAATAGAAATCAGCGACACCGGAACGGGAATGGATGAAGAAACAAGAAAAAAAATATTTGATCCATTTTTTACAACAAAAGAAACAGGTAAAGGAACAGGTCTGGGATTATCCATTGTATACGGAATTATAAGTCAGAACAAAGGGCACATATCAGTATATAGCGAAAAAGGCAAAGGCACCACATTCCGGATTTTTCTTCCGCTGATCACAGCTGAAAAAAAATCAGAATCATCTTCGTTAAAAGAAATATCAATTAACGGCGGCACTGAAACAATACTTCTGGCCGAAGACAATGAAACTCTCAGAGAAATCAACAGCAAAGTTTTGAAAAATTACGGGTATACTGTAATTTCTGCTGAAGACGGAGAAGAAGCGATAACAGAATTCCGCAAAAACAAAGACAAGATTGATCTGATCATTCTTGATATCATCATGCCTAAAAAAAACGGACGGGAAGTTTTTGATGAAGCAAGATCTCTCAAACCAGATATCAAAGTGTTATTCACGAGCGGATATCCGGCTGATCTTATTGCAAAACAGGGAGTATTAGAGAAAGGAATTAACTTTATTGCAAAGCCTTCTCCGACAAACAAGATGCTCATGATAATAAGAGAACTGCTGGATCAACATCTTAATGAAACAAGTTAAGCCGCTTAGTATTATTGTTCAAAAGATTGAAAATTCCGTAATTCCGATGAATAATCAAAAAATAAATACCTCCGGTCTATCCGGATGTATTTAACAAACATATTCAATGCTCAGAAAGGATACTTGAATCATTATCACAGCAATTATATCCAAACTGCAATGTTGTATGACTTATATGAAAATTATGAGTAAGAACTTCCTCGACATCCTTTCTCACCGACATCATCTCTTTCATACGGATATTAGAACTCAAATTAATATGGGCTTCAAAATGAATCTGAGAGTCATTAAGCTTCCAAACGTGTATATGATGGATATTATCAACACCTTCAGTTTTTTCAATCGCTTCCTTGATTTCATCAAGATTGATTTCCTCCGGAACAGTATGCATCAGAATATCAACAGTTTCCAATACAGCGATCCATGCATGGTATATGATATAACAGCAGACAAGAACAGTTACAACCGGGTCAATCCACGTCATATTCCAGAAATATATGCAAACACCTCCGGCGATAACGGCTAAAGACGAAAGAGTATCTCCCAATAGATGCAGATAAGCTGTTTTAATATTGAGATTTTTTTTCTTATCCGAATGAAGAAGAATTATCGAAATCAGATTTGCCAGAAGCCCGAATGAAGCAACTGTCAGCATTATTCTTCCGTTTATCGGCTCTGGTGAACGGAATCTCTCATAAGCCTCATAAAAAAGAAAAAGACATACCGCTATCAGAATAGAACCGTTAAAAAGCGCCGCAATTATCTCCGCCCTTTTGTAGCCGAAAGTTTTCTTGTTATTTGCTTTTCTCAGACTGATTCGGTTTGCGGCGAAGGCTATAAAAATAGCGGACGAATCAGCAAAATTATGAATAGCATCCGACAAAAGAGAAAGACTTCCCGAGATAAGACCGCCGATTACCTGCACAGCAGTTATGGCCAGATTTAATAAAGTTACAAGAATAAGCTTTTTCCCCTGAAGTTTTCCGTGATGATGAGAATGTTCATGTTCCATAAGCAAACCTTTGTTTATGAATATAATATTCATTATCATTATACAAAAACTCCATTTTTTGTCAAGGCGCAATTAATAATTTACTGCACTATTATTAAATAACCAATTTCGCGCTTGATTATTTAACGGCTAAAGAGTAAATGACTTATAATAACTAACATCCGGAGATTTATGGAAGGTGCAGAAAAACTTGCCGAGCTGATACGGCAATCAGAAAAAATAGCCGTTCTGACAGGTGCCGGAATCTCAACATCCGCAGGCATTCCCGATTTCAGAGGTCCGGAAGGACTATATTCAAGAAAAGACATAGACGCAGAAAAACTTTTCGATATTAATTATTTTCATTACAATCCGAATCTTTTTTATGAGGCAATCCCCGAATTTTATGAAGGCTGTGAAAAAGCCCGCCCTACTTCAGGACACAACTTCATAAAAAAACTTGAAGACAACAATAAACTTTATCTTCTGGTAACCCAGAACATAGACGGACTGCACGAAAAAGCGGGCAGCACTAACGTTATCAACATTCACGGCAATTTCAAAAAATTCATCTGCATCAAATGTTCTTCAGAGTTCCCAGAAAATGAAACAATAAAAGCCTCCGTTAAAGCTTCAAGAGTACCGATTTGCCCGAAATGCGGCGGAGTAATGAAACCTACTGTAGTTTTTTTTGGTGAGAGCGTCATCGGTTTTGAAGAAGCCGCCTCCAGAATTCAGAAAGCTGATCTTTTTATCGCAATCGGATCAACCCTGATGGTCAATCCGGCTGCAATACTCCCTCAATACCTTAGTCACGATGCATCTTTTGCGATTATCAACAAGGGAAAAACACCATATGATTCAATCGCAGACATAAATATTCAGGAGGATATTGACACCGTTGCTTTGGAAATTATCCGCATTCTTAAGTATTAGGCATTTCCTTGTTGACTAAGTCCGTATAAAATAAGTTATTTGATTGAAAGTGAGGATTTATGGATAAAGATCTTTTAGACATACTGGCGTGCCCCAAATGTAAAGGAGATTTTACCGAGGAGACCAACGGCAATTTTCTGATATGTGAAGCTTGCGGCGCAAAATATCCCGTAATAGAAAATATTCCAGTTCTTCTCGAATCTGCCGCAATTATGCCCGAAGATACAGAGATTAACTAAACTGCCTCAGTAATATTATTGACAGAATAATGGCGTGGATTCCTACTAAAAACGTTGCTTTTACGCCTTTCCGGCTAAAACAAATAAATCAAATTAAGGTGCAGAAATGAAGAAATCAGCAAATCCTATAATAAAAATCGGAACATATCTTGCTCTTGGATTTTTTACTGTAATTATCATTATAAATTTCGGAATGCCGGATTCCGGCGGATGTGCTTCAGT
>JAKPJF010000133.1 GCA_029554345.1 Spirochaetota bacterium
TAAACATTTTGTCTTAAACATGCTATTAATTCTCCGAACGTATTGATTTTATTGGCTTTTTGCAATTCCAACATAATCAACGCATTTGAGAATTAATAGCATTTTTCTTGTTTTCTTATGATTCTATGGGACAGCAGTGAAAATTCAATAGGTATTATGAAAACTATTATATTAGCAGCAATAATGACAATACAAACCCTCATATGTAGCTCGAGAATTAGTCCTTTAATTATATCGGATGAAAATAATGTTAATTTGAAAAAAGTTTTTTCATCAAATTCTCCGATCTTTTCTACCAAAAAAATATATGAAATTAATCAAAATGTATATTTAGAAATAATGGGTGTAGGCGGAAGGGTTTTATATCAAATTGATGAAAATGAATTTAAAGAATCTGATTTAAAAATTGAAAATAATATGAAACCGGTTTTAGTGTACGAATTTCACGAATTAAATGATAAAATATATAAATTTAATAAAACGGCATTACAAATTATTATAAAAAACGGATGTTCGGATACGTATAAATCAAAATTGATAATTATGAAAAATAATAAAAAATATTCGATTGATGGTTTGGGAAATGTTGTGATTTATAAGCATAAGGATTGGACTTCATTTTTGTTGATTAACAGTTATGAATGTGAAGGCGTAAATGATTTCTATATGTTAGATGTAAAATAATCAGGTTTCTGCTTCGATTCGGCATATCGGCACAAAGTTATCTTTGCCAACGTCGTTTAACGTGGGAACGTTAGTTGAAATTCGATATTTGAATAAATACTTGGAAAAAAGAAATGAAGAAATTGATTGCATTATTATTTATAGCAGCAACCTTAAGTTGTAATCGTAATAATCAAATGGATACTGATTTGTATAATGCATTATTGAAACATGATTCAGATAAAGTTGAGTTTCTATTGCAAAGTGGTTCAAATTCTAATGCGATATATTGGCCGGATACATCAATTCTTGAAGTTGCATCAAAAATTGGTGACATCAAATCTCTAAACATACTAATTAAATATGGTGCAAATGTTAATTATAAAGGCCATTTAGATCAAACAGCGCTTCATGAGGCGAAAAATGCTGCTGTTGCGGTTTCATTGATTAAAAATGGTGCAAACGTCAACTCTTTTGATTCATTCAATCAAACGCCATTACATAAAACAAAAGATATTGATATTGCAAAAATATTGTTAGATAACGGTGCTGATAATAATATTAAAAATATTTTCGAGGATACGCCTTTGCATATAGCTGTTGATCAAAATAATTATGAGTTGGCAAAATTATTAATTGCTCGAGGCGCTGATATTAATATCATAAATCAGAAAGGTCAAAAGCCAATAGATATTGCAATTATTAAGAAAAATAGTAAAATTGTTAAATTGTTTAATAAAAATAAATAAGCATATCATACTTTAGTAAATCAATTTCGCCTCATTTTACGCGCTTAAGTTGTTTGCAATTGAATTAAACCATTGAGGGATATAATGTCAAAACGAAGAATCATTTTTATATTTTCAGCAATCCTAATTACATCATTTAATCTTCCGGCGAGTGATTATAAAATTGTCGGTGCATTTTCCGGATTAACATTGAGAGAATCGCCGGGATTATCGGCAAAAGCAATCACAACAATTCCTTATTCGGAAAAAGTTAACATAATAAAAGTTTCTGATAATAAGGCAGCAGTTGATTCGATGGAAGATGTCTGGTATAAAGTTAAATGGCGAAAATATGAAGGTTGGGTTTTTGGAGGATATCTACTTCCACTTGACCAAGCTGAAAATCTTAAGTTTAAAAAAATTAAATGGATTAAAAAAATCAAAACACCTTATGTATGATGAATCCCGATCCATTCGGGTTGATGAAAATACAAATATCGAATTCTTAAAAAAATCGGATATATCATATACTGTAAGTTTTAAAGATCAATGTCCCGTCTTAACCATTTCAGCCGGAAATAAGGTTTTGGATTCTTATAAAATCATAGATAAAAAAATAAAGGATAATGTTGTTTATTACGATGATCAGGAGAAATTATCGGCATTCTCTGTTCAATTATCTCCTGAAGGTGAGATTTCATCCGGCTTGGCAATTTTTACGGTAAAACTAACTCACTGGAGCAAGGATTGTTGCGGTTTTTTTATTATGTATACTGCTGTCAGTGAAGCTGAAGGTCTTCCGTATGATTATTATAAAGCTATCGTGTTTGAAAATAACAGATTTTCAAAAAATACTTGGAATAAAAACAGCTATGATATAAATCAAAATGAAACTACTGTGTTGTTATATCGTTATAATTCTATTGAAACAGAATATTATTTTCAAGATTATGAATCAAAGAAGAATAAGTTAGTGTTAAAATATAATAATTCAAAAAAGCGGTTTGAATCGAAATGAGTTTGTTAAGGCAAATGTCTAAAGTTAAAATTAAAGGCTCTGTACTTACTTCGCTCCGCGTGGTACTCGGGATTACTCGAATTCGTCTGCGGTAAGTTGCAGTTTGCCCGTTGAAAGTTGTGTGAAATTATATTCAGGAGAAAAGTATGATGAAACTGAAATGTGGTTTATTTTTATTGGCAATATTATTCGGCATTAATGTATGCTCCCGTGATAAAGATGAAATATGTAGTTTTATTACGAGCAATAATGACAGTTACTATTATACATTACCAAATTTATTGCCTGATGAAATCGTCCGGCATTTAAGTCATGGAGGAAATGAATCAATTTTTAAATTAAATTTAAATAATAATCAAAAATCAAGTATCAATCAGTCAGGTGAATACTATCTATATTATGATGATAAAATTGAACAACTTGATAATTTCGAGTACTACTTATTCAATAATGGCATGTATGATGTGCAATGTGTTGGATTTTATCACCCAAAAATAAAAAATCCATATGAAAGTTATCTGATGACTAAATCAGGTTATGAAGCTTTCAGAAGACGTCACAAAAATAAAGATATATCATTTAATGACAAGATATGGAAAGAGAAGATTAACTACTCGCATGAAATAACAAATGCGGAGAAGCAATATAAAATCGATTTCAATGGTGACGGTAATGATGATTATCTAATCATTTATAAATCATATTATAATGATACGAAATATGTTAAAAAATATATTTTGAAAATAACAAATGGAAGTGAGCTGTCCGGATTCTTCGGCGGTCTTTTCTACGTGCCATTTCATGATTACCCTATGATTAAAAGTAATTATACATCCGATAATTCAGGCGAGGCATATGATTACTTTTTATTTTTTGATAAAGGATCATTTAAAGAAAATAAAATCATCGTAAATACATCTTTTAGTTATTAAATGTCCTTTGCAGAAAAAATCATGTGCATTTCCCTTCGGGCAACGGCTCCATGCTCGCTTCATTTCGTGCGGTGCTCTAGAATGTTCATTATTTGTGGAATATGTTGCGATATTTTAAACAGGATAATATAAATGATAATAGCATTAACCGGAGCACACAGAGTCGGAAAAAGGCATTAGGTGAAAAACTTCAGGAATATCTGCGGATTTAAATATCGAGACATTGGAAGTTAAGGGAAGCGTTGTGAACCGTAAGGATTAAAAGCTTTCTAAAAAAATAAAATGAATATTTGAAAAATATATCTAAGATTTGTTCGAAAAAAATATGATTGACGAGTGTTCACATGTGAGCTAACTTACAAAAGTGAGCAAGATAATAAAATTTTATACGAAATCTGATGGAAAGTGTCCGGTATGTGAATTTCTTGATTCCTTGCCCGCCAATGTTGCTTAAAAAGTAACTTGGGTTTTGACAATTATTGAATCTTATGACAAGATTCCATCAACTTATTTTAAGAAAATTGTTAATACTGAATTATGGGAATGCCGAATTCAATTTAGTTCTAACATATATCGATTATTGTGTTTTTTTGAAGGTAATTCCATAATAATTCTTACTAATGGATTCATAAAAAAAACACAAAAAACTCCCAAGAGTGAAATTGAAAAAGCTGAACAATACATGAAAGATTACATAAAAAGGAGTAAATCATGAGCGATCTTAAAAAATATGTTGAAAACCGTAAAAAAAAGGATAAAGCATTTGCTGAAGGGTATGATCAGGGATTTGAAGAATTTAAAATAGGTTTCATGCTAAAAGAAGCGCGTGAGAAAAGCGGACTTACTCAAGAAGCATTAGCCAGAAAAATTAAAACTACGAAAAGTGCAATATCAAGAATTGAAAATCATTCTGAAGATATTAAATTATCAACACTTATAAAAGTAGCTAATTCATTAGGCCGTCAGCTTTCTGTGAAAATATTATGATAGTAAAACGCATTTAAGCGTTTAAGGAATCCGGCAAATAATATTTTTTCAAACGTTTCATTTTCTGGCCGCTTATGCATTAGCTTAATATTTCTGCGTCATTTCATGATTACCTTATGATTAAAAACAATTACACATCGGATAATTCGGGTAAACATGCTTTCGATTCGCTGATAGTTGAAGTGAATTGGTTTGTATGTTTTCACAGCAATGCAGCGCTGGAAAAGCATTGCGATATGTTGACTTTTCTCTTGACAATAATTATATTTAATATAACTAAGAGTGAAAGAGGAATATTTATGGAAATTGTTGTTAAAAAATGGGGAAATAGTCTCGGACTTGTTATTCCAAAAGTTATTGCAAAAGATTTTAATCTTAAAGACGGATCTTCTGTTGAAATTGAAAATAACGAAGGGAATATCGTTATTTCTCCTAAACGCATCAATCTGAAAGATATGATTTCCGGGATTAATAGTGAAAATATTCATGACGAAGCGGACTTTGGTCAAACCTCAGGAAAAGAAATATGGTAAGAAAATATACTCCTGATAAAGGTGATCTTGTTTGGCTTAATTTTACTCCTCAATCAGGACATGAGCAAATGGGGAAGCGTCCGGCTCTTGTATTATCGCCGAAAGAGTATAATCTAAAAGTTGGATTAGCCGTTTTTTGCCCAGTCACTTCAAAAGAAAAAGGATATCCTTTTGAGGTTAAAATTATCACTAAAAAAATTTCCGGTGTTGTTCTATCAGATCAGGTTAAAAGTCTTGATTGGATATCAAGAAATGCCGAATTTATTGCTAGAATAACAAGCAAAGAACTTGAAGAAGTTCTTGATAAATTAAAAGTTCTTATTTTCTAAATACAGATAAAATAAGAGATGGCGTGGTAGTTCAGATTTCGCACAAGAAAATAACTGTTAGCGCAAATGCCCTCTTGCCGTTAATTTCTGATGAGGAGGTATCCCGTCATATATTAAAACAAACAAAATCATTGACATTCTTAAAATTCTTCCGGAAAGATAAGTGGTAACGCATATAAGGATTTAATATTGCATGAAAGGAAAAATATCATTCTACTTAACTCTGTTTGTGATTGGTTTGCTGACTTCAGCGGCTATGACCTTTTATGAATTTTTTAAACAGTATCTAATACCTGACATCAGCATCTGGAATTCTCACATAATTACAATTGTCTTCAGCACAATACTTGCACTAATAGTTTCTTTCTTTGTCCTTAAACGTGAAAATAAAATTAAAAGTACTATCAATCAAAAAAATCAAGAATTGGAAAAAGCTAAAAGAGATTTAGTAGAAAATATAAACCGGCTTGAAGAAGCCTCCCGGAATATAAAAATATTAAGCGGTTTGATTCCTATATGTTCTTCATGTAAAAAGATAAGGGATGATGCCGGATATTGGCATCAAATAGAGAAATACATAAAGGAACATTCGGATGCTGTTTTTAGTCATGGACTCTGTCCTTCATGCGCCAAGGAACTATATCCTGAAATGAAATTAGAAGAAGATTAGTTCTTTTTCTGTTTCGAAGTAATTATATGGAAAACAGATTGTTATACATATTTATATTTTTTTTAATTATTAGTATTTGTGTCGGGTTTAAGGGTGCCATGTATAGATGGTCTTTAAAAGCAATTATAATTGCTATTATATTTTTTAATATTCTTTTTGCTTTGTTTATTTTAGGAAAGAAATATATATTTTCTTAAGCAGAATTATTTTCAAGCTGATTTTTATGGATTCTCTGATATTTAATTCTTTAAAAGTCTATCCGTCCCCAATAATGTCAAAAAGAGATCATGATAAAGTATCATGATTGACTCTCTGGTAATATGTTTTTATTTTGCAGAAAATCGGTCATCAAATGTTCATTGACAGAACCTTTGAAATAGTGCCATTTTTTAAAAAACGGCTCCATTTATATTTGAACTGCTGAATATTTATTTATGTGAAGAGGAGATATCTGTATGGGTTTTTTCAATAAAATATTCAGCAAGAAAGAAGATTGTCAACCGTCAATGCAGGATAATGAAGGAAGTTATGCTGAAAATATTGACGGGATTTCTCTGCTTGATAAACATGAAAAGGGTTTGCTTGACGATAAATCGTTTCTCTGTTCTTACGGTAAAGTTAAGGTATTTTATTCAACACCTTTCGGAGATCATAATGACGGAAGCAGCCGGTTGTTTGCTCTTCCCGCTCCGGACAATACGGCATACCTCCCTGTTTTTACTTCAGTTGAACGGACAAAAGAATTTTATAATAAAGCTGGAAGGCTTGGTTTTTTAATAATGGAAGATTCTTTTACATCGTTTCTTGAAACAACGAAAAAAATAAATGAAGGTAAGACTCCTGTAAAATTCGGCGCGGTGATAGATCCTGGATATTATGGTGTAACCATTAATGCAAATGCGCTGGATGTTGCGATTGAAATGACAAAACAGGCATGAGTTGATTGCTTCACTTGATGTGATCTAAAATTTCTGCTCCACATAGTGACAAGAAGAGAGCATAATAAAAAGTCATAGCAGAACAATTATTTAAGGAGAAACATTTATGAAAATTATCGGAAAAGAAACCATTCATCCTTTCTTGTTCTATTCCGGAAAAACAGCGGGTTATATAATCTGGGTTCTTTATGTAACGGCTTTTTTTGAATTAACAAATATTAAGATGATATCGTTTAAATGGCTTGATTGCGTTTCATATTTTACATTTCTATTGGGTTTATTTTTTATAATTTTAAGCCTCATCAATCTTGGGAAATCAACAAGCTTGGGTTTGCCGGATGAAAAAACTGTTTTTGTTAAAAAAGGATTATATAGATTCAGCAGAAATCCGATGTATGTCGGATTTAACCTGTTTACAATTTCTTCAGTATTAATAAATGCAAATCCGTTTCTGCTGATATTTGCTGTATATTCAATAATGGTTTATCATTTTATTATTAGAGGAGAAGAGGCTTTTTTAGAGAAGAGATTCGCTGAAGATTATATCAATTATAAAAATAAAGTCAGAAGATATTTGTAAAGTGTGCAAAAGCAGTATTTTTCTGGCTCATTATTTTTAAAAATAATCTGCTGAGTATTATTTGCTGTTATCAGTTTTAATTCCATTGATATAATCAGTTTAAGTAGAAACGGGCGTTATCATTTTATGTGGACTTCCAGGTGAATAGTATCACATTATTATTTTCTCATGTTTTGGTTAATACTTTACAGCAAGAGTTTGTTCTTTAAAAATAGATTTACCTCTGGGAACAGGTTATTGTTAAAAAGGGCAAAGGTCTGGTTATGATAAAAAAATATTTATTTCTAATTGTAATTCTTGAATTGCTATTGGCTTTTAACGGATACTCTAAAGAAAAAAAATATTTATGGATAAAAGCGGAAAGCGGCTTGAATTTAAGAGATAGTTCCAGTATATCTTCAAAATCCATAGTAATTATTCCATTTGGATCAAAAGTCGAGTATCTTTCAGATTCCGGTGTAAAAGATTTGATAGAAGGAATTGGCGGCAAGTGGATTGAAGTAAAGTGGAATGAATTTACAGGCCATGTGTTTAGCGGATTTACAGCCGATAATGAAGATTTTAAAATAAATTATAGAGTTGCAGTAGCTGTTAAGGGATTGCCCATTATGAGTGCAGATAAGGAATACTATTCAAATAGAAAAATTCCGTTTGGAACTGTAGTTGAGTTTGTTAAAAACATCGATGATTCTGATGTCTCTATCTCTTGGGCGTTTGATAATTGTGATTTAGCATTAATTAAATATAAAGGTAAGTTCTGTAAGGTTAATAAAAATTTTCTCGATACAATCGGGTCAAATAAACATAGCTCGGATATTAAAAAAATAAAAGAAAAGTTGATCCAGTCGTTTAAAGCATATGCCATGATTGGACTTGATATATCGCACAGTTTTGACTCTAATGACTTCTCTGTGTATCAATTAGGTAATTATTATCTGATAACAAGTTATTACTATCATGGTCCCGGGGCAGAAGAAGTTGAAGGATTTTATAAATATCTGTTTCGCGAGAATAATGGCAGATTTGAATACATTGATATATATTCAACAGGAAGGTCGTCCAGTAAATGCATTCTAACGGATTTGAATAATGATACTTTTCCTGATGCTATAGCATTTGGCGGATATAGTGTTGTGAAATATGTTAAAATATATATGGGTCAAAAAGACGGATCAATTCAACTGATTTATGACTACGAAGTATCCGGTAATGAATATGATGATTTGAAAGAATTAAAAATAACAAGCTCAGAAGTTGAGATTATTTATAAGGGGCGAAAGTATCATTTTGATAAATCAAAGGGGATGATCGAAAAATAGAAATATAACATTTGAATAGTGATTTAATTCGCCTGAAACATTTCTCTGATAAAAATATCAGTTGAATTAAATTTCGGATAATATTTATATTTTCGGCTAAATGAATAAGAGAAACATCTGTCTTTTCTCGACGGATTCTCAGGTGAATAGAATAATATTAAAGATTTGACTTTAAAGACTTTTAGCGCTGCTTTCCTTTAACGGTGTTTAAAATTCAGCTTGCTTAGTCTGAGTAAATGAAAAAATATTGGATTGAATTATGCCTAACAAGAAATGGATAATTATTATTTCATCATTAGTTGTGATTATCACAATAACCATGACAATATTATTTTCTACTTATTTGCGGGCTAATATTATTCTATTCAGATTGAGTATCAACAATTCAAATCCTCAGTATTATCAAAGAATCGAACCAATTTATTTGACATCTGAGCAAGCTCTTAGAGCAAACTTTTTTAAATCTCAATTACGACTTCATATACCATCTGAATATAAATATAGTGGCATGAATGCCTACAAAAAGAAGCTGATTGCTTATTCTTATGCTTCAGGGGATAAGAATTTTAAGATTTTAATTGATCGTGATTTCGATAGTAAGCAGATTATCACACTATTTATCAATGATAAAACTATAAACGATATTACTGATATAAATGAATTTGAGAATGACTATGAATATTTTAAATATGTTTTTCAATTGATTCCAGATGATATTCATTTCATTGATTCAGATAATGATATTCGTTCAAATGTAAGTAAACTTATAATAAAGAATATGTTATTAACTTATAAAAGAAATGTTGCAATATATGAATCTGATAAATATGATTTTGTATACTGTGAAACAGTAAATACATGTCATGTAGAAGTATATAATAAGCAACACTCAAAAAATGTGAAATTCCTCTTTCGCAATTTGAAAAAGGAAGAAATACTTGAAGTTGTAAAAACGATTAGCTTTGAATGAAGTGCATTTGACTGCTGATTTTATAAAAAAAATTCAAATTCTGTGATAAAAATTTCTGGCAAATCCGTATTAATGGGTATGCTGAATAATGAACAAAAAAAAGCCGCGAAATTCACAGAAGGAATAAGCGTTGTAATTGCAGGTGCCGGTAGCGGCAAGACCAAAACACTCGTAAAAAGAATCGAAAATACTCTCAGAGACGGTAATGTCAAACCGGAAGAGATTCTTATTCTGACATTTTCAAGGAAGGCCGCCGAAGAGATAAGAGAGCGTTCGGGCAGGGAAATAGCCGATGCGCATAAAATCACAGCCGGTACTTTTCATTCATTATGCTACCGAATTCTTTCGGAAAATCCTGAACTTCTTTTAGAAAATTTCGGAATCGGGAAGTTCAGCGTCATGAGCGAGGAAGACGAGGAGAAATTTCTTTCGGACATGGTTGCTTCGCGGATTGATAATTTCATGGGACTTTCAAACAAAACGGTTTTCTATCTTCTGAAGAATCTTCACAGGCTGGATGATTCGCGTAAAAAAACGCTGACTGATATAGGAATTACGAGAGAACTCGACAGTGTCAGATCTGATTTTGAGCTTTATAAAAAAGAGCACTCTCTTATGACGTTTTCTGATTTAATTTTTTGCGCGAATTCTATTCTTTCTAAAGATATAGCTTTCAGAGAAAAGATGAGACAGCGGTTTAAATATATTTTTGTCGATGAATTTCAGGATACTTCTGATGATAATTTTCTTCTTTTAAAAAATCTTATGCCGGATGATAAGCCTAATCTCTTTGCAGTCGGTGATGACTGGCAGTCCATATACGGCTTCCGCGACGCGAATATCGATTACATGATTCGTCCTCATAAATATTTCCGGTCGGTATCGAAATATTTTCTGACTGTCAATTACCGTTCGCGCCGTGAGATTATCCGTATATCAGAGAGAGCCATAAAAAGAAACAAAAACAGAAGCAGAAAAAAAATTAAATCTGCTTCAGGTAAAGGAGGCGAAATAGTTTATAAGCAGTATGATTCATGGAAGGATGAAATAGAAATCATCAAACAGATTCTCTCTCAATCGATTTCAGGAACAAACTGTGTTTTATACAGAAACAATTACTACGGCGACAGAATAAAAAAAGAAATCGGTGATTGCTGGGTTTCTTTTTCAACGATTCACGGATCAAAGGGTCTTGAATATGATAATGTGATTCTTTGCGGAGTTGAAGACGGAGTATTTCCGTGCGCGTTCAATTCGCTTGAAGAAGAACGCAGACTCCTTTATGTCGCGCTGAGCCGTGCGAAGGAAAAGCTCTTTATTCTGTATAAAAAAACCGAAAGCATTGAGCCCTTATTTATCCGCGAGATTACCTGACTTATTTTCGTTTGAAGAAAGTCTTGTCATCAGTTTTCCGCAGCATTGCGGAATAGAATCATCCTTGGATATTCTCGATGTTTTTTTGCAGATATCGCATACATAAGTGTAAAATTCCATTTAAGCCCCGCATAATAATATTTGACCTCAATAAGAACATTTATACAGTGATTATTTTAAAGAAATAAATCAATAAGTTTTTAAAGGTACGAATGAAATCTAAAGTTATGTTTGTGTGTCTTGGAAATATATGCCGTTCTCCGATGGCTGAAGCTGTTTTTAATCATCTTGCCGCAGAGAAAGGAATATCGGATTCCGTCAAAGCTGCATCGAGCGGAACGGCTGGATATCATGAAGGCGGAAACGCGGATCATAGAACAATTAAAACGCTTCGTTCTCACGGGGTGCCGATCAATCACACTGCTCATAAAATTACAAAGGCCGATATCGCCGGATATGATTTGATCTTTGCGATGGATTCGGAAAATCTTCATAATGTTGAAAGAATTGCATCAGATGCTGATAGAAAAAAGATTATGCGTTTCCGTAAATTCGATCCGAAAGGAGAGGGTGATGTGCCCGATCCGTATTACGGAAGCGAAGCCGATTTTGAAATAGTATATGAAATGTGTCTGCGTACCTGTGAAAAAATAATCGGGCACATAATGAAAGACAATGAATAGTATAAGACCGGTTATTAAGGATATTTTCGGCGCGTCAGCCGAAGTGAAATCTTTTACCCCCGTTTCGGGCGGTTCGATAAGCGGGTCGTATTTTGCAGAAATAAATAACGGCAAAAGTTTATTTATTAAAAAGAACAGAATAGGTCCGGAAAACTTATTTAAATGCGAAAGAAACGGACTTGCAGCTCTTAAATCTTCCGGGGCGAGGGTGCCTGAGGTTTATAAGGTTTTTATTGATGCAGGGCATCAGTATATAATCATGCAGTATATTGAAAGAACTTCTCAGTCAAAATCTTCTGATTATAATTTCGGAAAGGAGCTGGCTGAACTTCACGCGAAAGATGCCGGAGATAAATACGGTTTTCATGAAAATAATTATATCGGAGCAAACCGTCAGTTTAATGACTATTCGTCATCATGGGTTTCGTTTTTCGGTAATATGAGGCTCGGTCATCAGCTGAAGCTCGCGCAGTCAAATAATTATTTAACGGATCATGAAGTTAGTTTATTTTTCAGCCTGATTGAAAAGCTCGAAAGTTTTATTCCGGAAGATAAACCTTCACTGATTCACGGTGATCTTTGGGGCGGCAATTATATAAATTCCGCTGAAGGATGTTATCTGATAGATCCCGCGGTTTATTTAGGTTCAAGGGAAGCTGATATTGCGATGACTGAACTGTTCGGCGGTTTTTCGAATGATTTTTATAAAGGCTACAATGATGTCTTTCCTCTGGATAGGGGTTACCGGGAAAGGAAAGATATTTATAATCTCTATCATATTCTCAATCATCTTAATCTTTTCGGATTGTCATACAAGAACCAGGCTTTGAGTATCGCGAAAAGATATGTTCTCTAATTAACTCTTGATATTTCAGAAAGAACATTCTTTAAATAGGTTTTGTCATCATAATCAAGATTAGGTGTTAACTCTTTTAAAAAATATTCAGCCTTTGTGATGTCAGAAAGAATCAGTGAATCGTACGCTGTTTTTCTTACCTGCGGATTTTTGTCTGATGTAAATGCTGCAATCTTGTCAAAAAGTTCAGGGTTTCTCATATTGCCGAGATGTTCTATCGCTATCTGGCGTATCGCGGGATTATCGTTTTCGGAAAGAAGAGTCATCAGACTAAAAATTTCATCATCATCAATTTCACTCAAAACTTCAGCCGCGAGAAGTGCAGCTGAATTGTTTTTTTCGAGAAGCCGCTTCATGTGAGGGATTATAGTTTTTCCCATTCCTATCAATGTGTTCTCAATGCTGGTAAGATAGAAAAGCGATATGCCGGAATCTATGCTTGTTTCAATTATAGACATAATTGCCGGGATATATTTGCCGCTGTCTATAAGTATCGCGCCTGATGCGGCGTTTCTCACGTTTGCGTCGGAATCGTTAAGTAAAGAAACAATTTTTGCTCTATCGATGTTTTCAAAAGAAGAATACATTCTGCATGCGAACATGCGTATTTCCTCGTCCGGCGATGAAAGTGCGGATTCGATCAAAGGCAGCATGATCTTGTTGGTTGCTGAAAAAGAGAGTGCGTCGAGCTTCGCGCGTTTATCAAGTGAAGGGTAAAGTTTTTTTAATGTATTTTCAAATAAGGTTTTGTCTTCAAACGCTTCTTCAAATCTTCCGGTTAAAATCATTGCCGTCATGTATTCGTCGTCATTCATCGGTATTGATGAAGAAAGAAGTATCTCAGCCGCGGCCCTTCTGAAAAACATTCCTTCGTCGTTTAATAGAATATCTTTGAGAACAGGAGTCGCTTTGAGTTTGTCTATTTTAACCATGGCGCTCATGGCATTAAGTCGTGAAGGATGAAAACGGTTTCGTGCGGTTTTTGAAACGAGCGGAAATGATGAAGTATATTTAATTTCACCGAAAAAAGAAATGATGTCGTCCGTATCAAGAGGAACATCAAGAAGAAAGAGGAAATCGCCGCTTGCTGTATTGTGAGGAAGTATCGGAATGAAAAAATGAATATCTTTTGCAATCGCCGATAAATATTTTTTAAGTGCTGAAATAAGAAAATCCTGAAAAGGCGAAAGTGCATGAATAATTTCGCGTTTCTGGTCTACTGAGATATTCTGTTTGACGGTAAAAATTTCGATTAAGGCGCACGCTGCATCGAATGATCCGGTTTGAGAGATTCTGCGGCAGGCGTTTGAAAAAGCGTTTTTTCTCCGTCCAAGCGCCGCAGATTTATAATAATTTATTTTAAGCGAATCGAACAATCAGTCTCCTATGTCGAATATTCCGCGTTGATTTTCACGTAATCAACCGAGATATCGCTCGTCAGATACATGAATGAATAATCTCCTGCGTTAAGTTCAACCGTAACTCTGAATTCCTTTTTTTTAATAACGGATTCGAGATCTTTTTTGTCGAAATTAAGGGGTGCTCCGTTTTTGAATATCATCATATCGTCGAAGCTGATCGACATTTTCTGCGGATCAAATTCTGCCCCGGAGTAACCCGCTGCACAGGCGACTCTTCCCCAGTTGGGATCACTTCCGAAAAACGCAGTCTTGACAAGAAGAGATTCTGCGATTTCTTTTGAGCACTTCTTCGCATCTTTTGCAGTCTTTGCGCCGTTTACGAGAATTTCAACGCATTTTGTGGCGCCTTCTCCGTCGGTAACAAGCTGTTTAGAAATATCAAAAAGAACCGCGTAGAGTGCTTTTTCAAATTCAGCAAGATCATCATTGTTAAGATTTTCATCCGAAACCGGAGAAAGTATTATTGCAGTGTCATTGGTTGACATGTCTCCGTCGATTGTGATTGCGTTGACGGTTTTATCTATTGTCTCTGAAAAAATTCTGTCTAAATCATTTTTGGCGATCGGTGCGTCAGTAACTGAAAAGCAAAGAAGCGTCGCCATGTTGGGAGCGATCATTCCGGCTCCTTTTGCGGTAGAAGCGATTTTGAAACTTCCTTTTGATGTTTCAAAACTGTAACAGCAGAATTTAGGTACCGTGTCCGTCGTCATTATCGCTTTTGGAATTTGCTTTCCGTTTTCAGGCGAAAGTGCGGCAGTCAAAGAATTTATTTTAGCTGATATTTTATCGTATGGAAGCTGAACGCCGATGATTCCGGTTGAACAGTTGAGAATGGATTCCGCTTCCGCGCCGATTCCGTTTGCGGTTTCGGCAGTGAGTTTGACTGCGGTTTCATAACCCTGATCTCCCGTGCAGGCATTCGCGTTTGTGGAATTGATGAGAATTCCCCTGATTTTGTTGTTTTTTCTTTCACGGCAGAGTTTTACCGGAGCAGCGAAAACTTTATTTGTTGTTGTTACGACTGAGGCATTGGAATCTTTGTCCGATGAAATCAGACAAAGATCGAGCCGGTTTGCGAATCTGATTCCGCATTCAATAGCCGAATATTTATATCCCCGGACGAGTTCAAGTCCGCCTTCTAATTTTTTCATATTGATTCTTAATTCCTATTTACCGGATTTAATTTCGTCCCAGATTTTTGAATATTTCTTGTTGTCTTCTCCGAGATCGACGATAGTTTCTGATTTTTTCATCACCGCATCAGACGGCTTAAACGCAGGATTGTTGAGCGTTTCTTTGTCCAGCAGTTTGAGAGCTTCTGAGTTTGGAGACATGTAGAAAACAAATTCCATGTTTTCCGCGCATATTTGCGGATCGTGGCAGAAGTTGATAAATTCATATGCAAGGTCGATATTCTTTGAATCTTTCATTATAACGAAATCGTCTGATGAATAAGATGTTCCTTCGGCCGGATAAAAGAATCCTATATTTTCATTTTCTTCTATTATCTGAAGGATGTCTCCGCTGTACTGCTGAACGATAAAAAATTCGCCGGAATCAAGACCACGTTTGGCTTCATCAACGTCAAATTTCGCGATATTCTTTTTCCATTTCAGAACCAGTTCTTTTGCCTTCTGAAGTTCGGATTCATTTCTGCTGTTATAGCTGTATCCGAGATATTTAAGTGCCGCGCCTATTACTTCACGCATGTCGTTTAACAGGGTAGTACGTTTTGAATAATCTGCTGATTCAAATATGCTCCAGCTTTCTTTCGGAGAAGCAACTTTCTGCTTGTTGTATCCGACACCCGTGAAACTCATCATGTAGGGAATGCTGTAATTCATGGCTGAATCGGGTTTAGACTTGATGATTTCTGCATCGATGTTTTTAATGTTCGGAATCTTGTCTTTGTTTATTTGAACAAGCATGTTTTCTTTATTCATGACTTCCGCCATATAGCTTGTCGGAACTATGATGTCATAACCGGTTGCGCCGGATTTGATCTTTGCATACATTGACTCGTTTGAGTCAAAATAGTCCACTATGACTTTGCAGTTGAATTTTGATTCGAAAGCGGAAACTATTTCCGGTTTGATATAATCGGCCCAGTTGTAAATGTGAAGTTCTTTTTTGTTTTTACCGGCGCAGGAAATTGATAATGATAAAGCAAAAAGGCTTAAAACGGTTAATGTTATTTTTTTCATGATTTACTCCAGTTTAAAAATCAGCCCGGAATTCGAAAGAACATAGGCAAACAGAGTACAAATATGTACATGGCTCTTCATTGGCAAGAAAATTTCTCCGTATAAATTAATTTCTTTCCATTCTTTCTCGGAGTATATCTTTAACCTCTGATATGTCGGAAGAGGCTTTTTCAAGACCGGAACTGATACTTTCAATTTCGTGAAAGCTTTCTATCAGAATATCGGTTTGTTCCGCGAGATTGTCGAATACTGTTCTGAGATCATCAGAATAAGGAACGATTTTCTTAACTTCTTCCTGCGTTCTTTTTGCAAGATTTTTTACTTCACCTGCAACAATTCCAAAACCCCGTCCTGCATCGCCGGCACGGGCGGCTTCTATTGAAGCATTGAGGGCGAGCAGATTTGTCTGCATGGAAATTTCGTTGATCGCGCTCGTAATCGGTGTGAATTTGTCCGAGATTGATGAAGATCTTTTCATTTCGTCGCCGAGTTTTGTAAGGCTGTCTTTTTCTTTTGAGGAAAAAAGTTTAATTTTTTCAATCATTCCTTCAATGTTGCTGTTTTCAATGTCGCGGACTGCGTTTTGAACAGCTTCGATGCTCTTTGCGCTGTCTTCTTTTTCGGCAAGCATCATAAAGTGTTTATAGTAATGGCAGTTTTCCGCTTTGTTCAGTCCATTGAATACTGCAAGAGCCATTTTTTCGCAGCTTCCGTATCCGCATGCCGAGCAGTTATACATATCCTTTTCGGAATGCTTCATCATGGAAGCGTAAACTGAAGAGAGTTCGCGCTGTGTCGGCAATTTTGATGTATTGTTCTGCGCGAGATTTTCATATTTTCTGCCGTAGAGATTTTTCTTCCAGAACTTGTCGATTGTGTGCCTGAGCTTCCGTTTTCCTGAAAATGATGAACTGTACCTTTTTTTCATGTCATTTTTTCTTTCTGAGATCAGATGTTCGATGCGGTCAAGATTTGCATGCCTGTTCGGTGTTCCCGGGCCGCCGTTGCATCCGTGTTCGCAGTTCAGGCAGTCAACGAGAAGCGGTGCTGTTCCGTTTGAAAGAGATTCGGCAAGAGCGTCAATATATGCGTAAATCGTGTTAGTGCCTTCAATTTTGCGCGAAACTTTTCCTATGCCGGGATGTTCTCGTTCAGCGGTTTCGAGTAGTCCGCCTGGTGATGAAAAAACAACTGCGCGCTCTGCCGGCGGATTATCATAGTCGGTTTTCGGATAGTTATCCAGATTTATTCCTGTATTATTAATATGCTCTATCAATGAGTTGCAGGTCACGTTGAATATTTCTCCGGAAAAGCCGAGTTCGTCAAATTCGCGTCTTTTGGCAAGACAAGGGCTTACTACAATTATTTTATGCTGTGAATATTCAGGATAAAATTCGCGAATCATTTTTACGGTATGCATCATCGGACTGTCTGCTGGTGCAAGATGTTCAAGAAGTTCGGGATGATAAATTTCTATGTAGCTGACAATCGCCGGACAGGGCTGGGATATAACCAGACGGGGTTTGTCATTTTTTACATGTTCAAGATAAGTTTTGACCGTGAGTTCCGCTCCGAAGCTGACGTCGAAAACCGCAGATATTCCGGCTGATTTTAGATATCCGTTTAGATTGAGATACCTGCCTGGAAAAGCGGCGGCTGAAGCCGGAGCAGCGATAGCTATCATTTTATCTTTTCTGCTTAATGATTTTTGGAACAACTGAAAATCATCGATTCCAGAGCGCGCGTCATGCGTACAGTAGTCAAGACAGCTGCCGCATCCTATACACAGATTGTGATTTACTTTTACATACTCGCCGCTTCCGTCGTTGCACATTTTGACAGGGCACGCTGTGATGCAGGCATGGCAGTTGACGCATTTATCTTTATCGACATTTATTACAGGAATTAATTCAGCCATCGTAACCCCTCTTTGGAAACGCCGTATGCGTGCTGGTCTGTAAGTGAAAACTGGCGGCGTTACAGCCAAAAAATGATATTGATTATGATAGCAGAATTCTTTTTATATAGCAAGAAAAGAATCGTTTATGTTTAAATGGTGAAATTGAAATAATCGTATGCGGTGTTTTTTGTGAAACCGCATTTGCTGTAAAGATTTTTTGCCGCGTTATTTTCAATTTGTGTGCACAATGTAATTCTTGCGGCTGAGTTTTCCTTTGCAAACCCGATAGATTTATTTATAAGAGCTTCGGCAATTCCTTTTCTGCGGAAAGAGACATTAACAAAAAGATCATTGAGGTAATAAGTGCGTTTCATCGCGACTGATGAGAATGACGGATAAAGCTGAACGAATCCGTACATTATGTTTTCTTCAAAAGCTGCAAATATTACAGAGTCGCTTTTATCGAGCCTTTCGCGGATAAACCGGAGGGCGGAATCTAAATCAGAATTCTGACCATAGAATACGCGGTAGTTGTTGAAGAGTATGGAGAGTTCATTGCAATGACCCGCGTTGCATTTAATTATCTGCAGCATTAATAATCCTCTTTTACTTGACTTAATCTATGGCTGACTGATATTAAATCAATTCATCCCGTTAGCGGATATGAGTCAATCTTTTTAGGCGCGTAATATAATGAATTCCAGACAGTTTTTTAAATCATTCGGAAAAGAAGCGGCCGTAAAAATATATCTTTTTATAGGCGAGGAAGAAGGAGAGAAAGAGCGCGCCCTTTCAATGATTTTATCATCTTTTCCGAAAGGTCAGAAGATAGGGCGGTTTCACGCTGAAAGCGGAGAGATTGTTGCGGCTGCCGAAGTTCTTCTTCAGCAGGATATGTTTTCTGAAGCGAAGGTTTCGGTAATTTACGGCGCTGAAAAACTTATTAAAAAAACTGATATAACTTTGATAAATGAAATACTCGACTCAGATTCTTCGGGAACAATAATTCTCATGTCTTCTTCAAATACCGTTCCTGCTTATATGAAAAAACGTAAAGACTTTGTTGAGGTAATGTTTTGGAGAATGTTTGAAAGTGATCTTCATGCTTACGGCGCAGAACGTTTCCGTGAAGCAGGAAGGTTTGCGTCGAAGGATGTTCTTTCCGCGATAACGAGTCTCACCGGGCGCGATTTTGCGAAGTTTGATGCCGCCGTAAATAAAATTCTTTCTTATAATGATTCAAAAAATATTGCGGTTGAAACTGTTGTTGCCGTTGTAGCGGATGAAAAAGAAGTGAAGATATTTGATTTTATAAATTCGCTTTTTCTCGGGAAAAAAGATGCGCTTTATCTGCTGAGCAAGGTTCTTGGAAGCGGAATGCACGAGCTTCAGATTTTTGCTTTCATATGGAAAGAAGCGGAACGTATTGAGAAATACGTGTCATTGAAAAAAAGTGGAATGAGTGATTCGGATATTGCCGATTCTATCGGCGTGTCGGCATCCGGAAGGGATGAATTTCTGATGAGAGCCAGGCGGTTTGATGAAGCGAAAATAAAAAAGATTTTCATATCACTCGGAAACGCGGATTCCGCCGTGAAAGGAGGGCAGATCGTTTCCGATCATGAGACGATTGTTCTTAATCCGCTGGTTGAAATAGTCGAAGCCGCTTTATTCTGAAATTTCTATTTTCTTTAGTGCATTTACAAGATTTTCAGGAAGGGCAATCAGTTTTTTTGTTTTGATATCTATTGCAACCATTTCAATTTCGCAGAACACCGCATTCTTCCCGTCTTTCTTTATAATGTAATCCCATACGAAGCTCATTTTGTTTATTTTTTTTGAGCGGACGGATACTTCGGCCTTGTCGAACATCACGAGCTGATTACGGTATTTGATCGACACATCTCTGAGAACCAGCCCGAATGGTGATTCTCCTGTGACGCGGATTGAATTTTCCCTGAGGAATGCCGCGCGGGCGCGTTCGCAGAAATAAAGCGCTTTGGGATGGTGAATGATCCCATAACAGTCTACGTCTTCAAATTCTACTGTGATGCTGTGAATGAATTCAGCCAATGATTTCTCCAATTTCTTCAATGAGTTTTTTTATTTCCTGCATTGAGCCTACTGAGATACGCACGTACTGATTCTGAATGTCGCCCTTAAAGTAACGTATCAGTATCATTCTTTCTTTAAGTTCGAGATATAGTTTTTCGGACGGAAAAGAAGCGTGCTTGGTGAAAACGAAATTTCCTTTTGAAGGAACAATTTCAAAACCGAGCGCTTCGAGCCGTTCTTCGAGATACTCCTTATTGTTGCGGAGCATCTGCATGTTATACTTGAATCCCTTCTGGTCTTTGAGGGCCGCGAGAGCGCCGGCAAGAGCAAGTCTATCGATATTATATGAATCTTTAAGTTTCAAAAATCCCTGTATTATATCCGGGTTTGCGATTGCCAGACCGACACGAAGCCCTGCTAGAGAATATGACTTGGAGAAAGAACGTGTGACTATAAGGTTATCGTATTTGAGTACCATATCGACAGCGCTTCCTCCGTAAAAATCAACATAAGCTTCATCGATAACAAGAAGCCCCTTGAATTTCTGAAGAAAATCCCCGATCTGTTTCACGGTAAGGGATGTTCCTGTGGGATTGTTCGGAGAAGTAAGAATTATGAGATCATATTTTTTCTTTAGAAACAAATCAAGGTCGTAATCGAAGTTATCCGTGAGCGGTACTTTTTCATAATTGATGCCGTTGGCTTCAGCCATTGTGTAATATAGAGAATATGAAGGATAAGCGAAAGCCGCGAGACCCGTTTTTTCGATAAAACCTCTGAATAACAGCGTGAAGATTTCATCAGATCCGTTTGAAACAAAAATATTGTTTTCTGAAAATGATCCGCCGAGCAGTGATGCCATTTCTTTTCTGAGCGGATCGGCATTCGGGTTAGGATATTTACGCAGAGATCCGTCGCAGGCGTTTTTTATGGCTTCAAGTACCGGAGGCGTCGGAGGGAAAGGCGATTCGTTGGTATTGAGTTTGATGAACTGCTCGATGTTGTCGGGCTGTTCTCCGGGAAGATATTCCGTCATAGCTTGAAGCGTCGAATTCCAGTATTTCATATTGCTCACCTTTAATCATGCCGATTTTCATTTTTGCTCCGTGTTTGTCAAATAAGTTATGATTATATAAACAGCTTGAAATATTCGTAACATTACCGTAGTGTTGATTTCTAATACAGTATTGGAGAATTTATGAAAAAATATTTAATATTTCCGGCGCTTTTAATCGCGCTTAATATTTTGGCGGCTGATGATGAGACTGCGAGCAAAATTATTTCCGTTAAGTCATATCAGAATCAGTCGCTCATAGTAAGAGAAACCGAGGTTGAACTGAAGAAGGGAGAGAATACTGTCGTTCTTACATCTCTTCCGAAAGGTCTTTTTGACTGGTCGGTTAAATCTTCCCTGCCGAAAAATTTTGAAGGCAAAATTGTAACAGTATCAGTTGAACAGAAGATGCTTGTAGAAAGATTCCAGAAAAAAGTTCAGGATATTGAAGACAAGCTTAAGGAACTCGCAAAACAGGATCAGCAGTATGTTGATGATCTGGCATCTCTAAAAACTCAGGAGGATTTCGTCGGTTCGGTTTTGAATTTTACGAACATTAATGCCTCCAAGGAACTTCAGACGCGCATTCCCCAGGTTAAAGTATGGGATGATACCCTGACATATTGCGTATCAAAGAAAAAAGAAATAGCCGCACGCAGACGTCAGATTGAATCAGCGCGCGAGGAATTGGGCAAGGAAATTCAGAAATGGGAGTTTGAACTGATTCAGATTGCGGGAGACAGTTATTATTCGAATTACCAGCTTCTCAATAATGCCCGCAATAAAAATGTGCAGAACATGATGGTTCAGCAGTACGCCGATTCGAATGTGTATTATTCAAGAACAAAATCGATTTTAAAAAATCCTACTCAGGGAACCGATATAGAAAAAAGAATAGTGCTGACTGTTTTTTCTGCCCGAGCAGCAAAAGCCAAGATAGAATTCAGCTACATGATTCCGAATACAAGCTGGAATATGATTTATGACATCCGAGGAAGCCGTGATAACGGCAAGGTCGATCTGACTGTTTACGGCAATGTGTATCAGAAAACCGGCGAAGACTGGAAAGACGTTAAACTCTTTCTTTCAACAGGTGCTCCGTCGAATAATATCGTTTCACCTTATTTTAATCCATGGTATCTTGATATTATAGAAGAAAGAAATTATGATAAAGAGGATGAGTATGTAAGCGCTAAATCTGCAAAGAAAGCAGAACGTCCACTTGCGCTAGCCAAACAGGATTATGCAGATTCGGTCCAAGAAGAGAAAGTTCCGGAAACCGCTATCCGTGAAACCGGCGCATTCATGGAAATAGAACTTCCGCTGACTCAGAGCATATTGTCATCAGATAAACATCAGAAAAAGCTGATTAAAGATTATTCTTTTTCTGCAGGCAAGTCGCTCGGATTGAATTTTGAGCTTTATCTTTGGCAGAGCCGTGAAGCTTTTATTACGGCAGAGATAACTAATTCTACTGAGATACCTTGGCTTCCTGGAGAAGCTCAGATATTTCTTGAAAATGAATACATGGGGAAGATGAATCTTCCGTATATCCCTTCCGGCAAAAAAGAAACCGTAGTTCTCGGAGCCGAACCGCGGATAGCTGCAGAAAAAACTTTGGTTAAAAAATATGAGGATACTAAAGGAGTTTTCGGCGGAAAAAGACGAATAGTATATTCGTATAAAATAACTGTTGAAAACAACATGAAATCGCAGAATAAAATTATTCTCCGCGACAGAATTCCTGTTTCGCTGAATCAGAAGATATCAGTTGAAATTAAAAATGCTTCGATCGAACCTTCCGCGAAAGAACCGGTTGACGAAACTGTTTATTCTCAGGGGCAGAGGAAATATATTCTGGATTTAAAGCCGGGCGAAAAGAAAACCATTACCTATGAAGTTGTTGTTTCATTTGATAAAGAACAAAATGTAAGCGGACTTGAGTAATTCAGGAAATCCATTCATGATCCGTTTTAACAGCTTTTCTTAGCATGGCAATATAATCAGCGCGGGGAATAAATTCCCCGCCCATGCTTTCCACGTGATCAGTGTGGACTTGCGAATCAATAAAAAGAAAATTTTCATTTTCAAGTTTTCGGGCTAGGCTGATCAGCGCGAATTTAGAAGAGTTGCTTTCTTTTGAAAACATTGACTCTCCGAAAAAAGCTTTGCCGATTGAAACGCCGTAAAGTCCCCCTGCGAGTTTGCCGTCCTTCCACGCTTCAGCCGAATGAGCGAAACCCAACCTGTGAAGGTTTACGTAGGCATCAATCATGTCCTCGGTTATCCATGTTCCTTCGATCCTCGAATCCGCACATGCTGAAATAACTTCTTCAAATGCCGAATCATATCTGACTTCAAATACTTTCCGGTTAATGATCTGCCGCATAGTTTTCGATACCTTGATTTTATTCGGGAAAAGAACAAACCGGGGATCGGGTGAATGCCACAGTATCGGATCGTTTTCGTCGAACCACGGAAAAATTCCCGAAGAATATGCCTCTATAAGACGTTCGGCGGAAAGATCCCCCGCGAACGCGAGGAGACCGTGCTTCGGCGCCTTGAGAGGATCTGGGAAAGCCGGATCGATATCAAGATTTCTTATCATTTGATTCTGTAAAAATAAAGTTTTCGTTTTTAAAATCAACAGTCAGTTTTCCGCCTTTTGAAAGCTTTCCGAAAACTGTAAGCTCCGCGGCAGTCTTAATGATTTCATTTCTTATTATACGTGATATTTCTCGCGCGCCCATTTCTTCAGAGTAACCGCGCGCGCATATTTCTTCGACGCACTGCTCTGTAAATTCTACTGTTATTTTTTTCTTTTTAAGACGTGCGGCAAATTGATCAAGATTTTTCTTTACGATGCGCAATGCCATTTCTTTGTCCAGAGCGTTGAACCTGATGACAGAGTCAATACGGTTTCTGAATTCCGGAGAAAATATTTTTTTGAGAGCATCCTCAACAGCTCCGGTGTTGCTTTTTCCTGAAAATCCGATTGTATTTTTTTCAAGATCCCGCGCACCGGCATTTGAAGTCATGATAATAATTGTATTTCTGAAATCGGCCTTGCGTCCGCTGTTGTCTGTGAGCGACGCGTAGTCGAGAATCTGAAGAAGCGTATTGAAAATATCTTCATGAGCTTTTTCGATTTCATCAAGAAGAAGAACAGCATGAGGGGTGCGGCGTACTGCTTCAGTAAGAAGACCGCCTTCTTCATAGCCGACGTAACCCGGCGGAGAACCGATAAGCCTTGCGACAGAATGCTTTTCCTGATATTCGCTCATGTCAAACCTGTGAAGAGTGAGAGAAAGATAATCCGCAAGCTGTTTGGCAAGTTCAGTCTTTCCGACGCCGGTAGGACCTACAAAGAGCATTGACGCGACGGGTTTCTTTTCTTCAGAGAATCCCGCGCGAGAACAGATTACTGCGCTTGAAATTTCTTCTATCGCTTTATCCTGACCGAAAATTAAACCCGAAAGATGCGTCTTTAGGTTTTTGAGTTTATCTGATTCGTTTGTCTTTACGGCTTCTTCCGAGATATTATATGAGCGGCTCATCGTTTTAATAATATCAGACGGATTTATGACGGCTCGTTCGGATGTTTTGTTTTTTATAGCCGCGGAAGCTCCGGCTTCATCGATGACGTCAATTGCCTTGTCGGGGAGTTTTCTCTCGGCAATATATTTTTCGGATAGTTCAACAGCTGTACGAAGTGCTCTGTCTGTATATATGACATTATGGTGATCCTCGTATCCTTTCTTGATCCCCTGAAGTATTTTGTATGCGTCTTCAGTGCTGACTTCATCAATGTCGATCTTTGTGAATCTGCGAAGAAGAGCTCTGTCTTTTTCAATTGTTTTTCTAAATTCCTCAAACGTTGTAGAGCCGATAACGCGTATCTTTCCTCCGGCGAGAGCCGGCTTTATGATGTTGGAAATGTCGAGATGTCCGCCGGAAACGGACCCGGCTCCGACGATGGTGTGAATTTCATCAATAAATAAAATTGAATTCTTTTCGGCTTCGATTTCGTTTAAAAGTTTTTTCAGGCGGTCTTCAAAGTCGCCTCTGAATTTTGTTCCGGCAAGAAGTGCGCCGACATCAAGAGAGAAAATTTTTGCCGACTGAAGAACTGATGGAACATTAGATGAAGCAATTCTGAGGGCGAGTCCTCCGGCGATAGCAGTCTTTCCGACGCCGCTTTCTCCGACGAAAATGGGATTGTTCTTGAAGCGCCTGCAAAGAACATGAATTGTTTTATCTAGAATATCCTCTCTTCCGATCAGGGGGTCGATCTCTCCGCGCGAGGCTTTTGCCGTGAGTTCTTCGGTGAATTTCGAGAGAACTGATTTTGAAGGAGGAACTTCTTTTATTTTTTCTTCAGCGCTTTCTGCCTCATTGTCTTCCTGAAAGCCGTTTTCTGTTACAGCGTTTAATATGTCGAGTTTTTCAACGCCTTGCTTTCTGAAAAGGTATGCGGAATATGATTCATTTTCATCGAATATTGAAGCTAAAATATCACCAAGATCAATTTCTTTTTTCTGGGAAGATATAACGTGAGAATAGGCTCTTTCGAAAATATTCTGAAGTGAAAATGTTTGAACCGGATTGGATGAATTTTCACCTGGCTCGAATTTTTCTTTGAGAAAAGTGTTTAGCTCCGTTCTCATTAATTCAGTATTGCATCCGGCAGATTCTAGCAAAGTATTTGCAGAGTCGAAATGAAGTGCGGCATAAAGCACATGCTCAGGTGAAATATATTCGTGTTTGCGGTATTCTGCTTCCTTGAATGCCGATTGAAGAATCAGGCTAAGTTCGGTATTAATATTCATGCTTCCTCTATTCTGCAGCGTAATGGAAAACCGTTTTGTTTGGCGGCATTTTTAACCTGCATTACTTTCGTTTGTGCAATGTCATAGGTATATGTACCGCATTCCCCGAATCCGCCACGGTGAATATCAAGCATAATAGCGGTAGCTTCCTCTGCTGACTTGCGGAATACCCTCATTAGAATCTCAACGACAAATTCCATGGAAGTGAAATTGTCATTCAGCATAATGACTTTATACATAGAAGGTTCTTTTATTTCTGTTTCTTCGAGAAATCCTGTTGAACTTTCAGAAGAATGCTGGTTATTGCTCATTGTTACGTCCGGTTAAAATCATTACTTTATTTGTAAAACGCTATTATAGTCTGATTAATAATAACAATTTCGGCCGGATATTGTCAACTATATTGGCGGTAAAGAAATATCTTGAAATCTTTCTTCTTGACAGTTTTTTTAAAAATTTTAATTCAAAAGTCAAATTATAGATTTTCAAGAAAATCTATAATTTGACGGCGGTATATCATATATTGTCTTATTTTAAATTTTTAATATTTACCGGATTAGACGCAAAATGATTACCTGCGGTCAAAAAGATTTTCATTCGGAATTTTCACGGCTACGAAACAGCGGATGCCGTTTTATATTTGTAGTAGATTACGAAATGGAAAGCTTGATTCTCTGTCCGACTGATGAATGTGCTTTGAACGGCATTTTTTATTACGTTCGCGGTGAAACTAATGCTTCTTTCGATTCGGATATGAAAGCTGAGATCGTGAACATTTTTCCGCCGGATTACGCGGAATACAATTTTGCTTTTGAAAAGGTTATGAAGAATATTGTTTCTGGAAATTCATATCTTTCAAATTTGACATTCCGATCCGAAATTGAAACTCAAAACTCTTTGGATGATATTTTTATTTCATCATCAGCTCCTTATAAACTTTTAATTCGTGATAAGTTCACAGTTTTTTCACCGGAAATATTTGTAAAAATAAACGGGAAGGAAATAAAGACTTTTCCGATGAAAGGTACTATTTCTTCGGATTATCCCGATTCTCTAGAAAAGCTTATAAATGATGAAAAAGAGCAGGCTGAACATTTGACAGTTGTGGATCTCTTGCGTAATGACTTGGGGATAGTCTGCGAAAATATCAATGTGGAGCGATACCGTTATGCTGAGAAAATATCATTTAATGACGGAGGTATTTTTCAGACGAGCTCTGAAATAAAAGGTATTCTTCGGAATGAATACTATGAAGACTTCGGAAATCTTTTACTTCAGATTCTTCCGGCAGGTTCGGTGACCGGTGCTCCCAAGAAAGAGACAATTTCAATACTTAAAGGTGCTGAAAATTATGACCGCGGTTTTTATACCGGCGTATTTGGTATTTGTGAAGGAGATTATCTTGACAGCTGTGTTATGATCCGCTTTATAGAAAAGGAAAAGGATAAACTATATTTTAAAAGCGGCGGCGGGATTACCATATACAGTAATCCTGAAAAGGAATATGAAGAACTCATTAGAAAAATATCCATTCCGGTTCATAGAGACAGTTAGAATAGAAAACGGAATTCTCTGTAACCTAGATTTGCATAATGTGCGTATAGCTTCTACTTTTGCAAAGTATTTTCCGCTCAGTGATCCTTTTGTAATTAAGGACATTCAGCTTGATTCTGTTCCTGTAAGAGGGAAATATAAACTGAGAATAGTTTATTCAGGAGATAATCGAAATTATTCTGTTGAAAAATATACAGTAAAAAAAATTGGTTCTGTAGTGGCTGTTGAATGTAGCGATGCAGAATATTTTTTTAAAAATGAAGACCGTTCGCTGTTTTCTTCATTGATGAATGATAATTATGATGAAATATTTATTTTAAAAAAAGGCATGGTTACTGATTCATCTTTTTCAAACCTTGCATTTTATGATTCGGGAAAATGGTACACTCCTGAAACATTTCTTCTTAATGGAATTATGCGGCAGAAACTTCTTGCTGATAATATTATTCGTGAAAGGAGCATAGCGGCAGAAGATATAAAAAAATATGAGAAAATATCCTTTATAAACTCAATGCTTGATCTTGGAGAAAGCTGTCTCAGTACGGATGAAATAGTAGTTAATTATTAGATTGGCTATTCGAGTTTAATTGTTATCTGCGTGTGTAAAGTCTGCGTCTGTTTTACAAATTCTGATTCTATTTGGTAGAAAAGTGGATAGTTATCCACTTTTAAAATAAACGTTGAATACCATTGCTGATTTTCTGTCGGTTGTAATAAATGCTTTTCAATCCACTCGTTAAGCATCAGTGAAACTGATAGTTTATTTGTTTTTCTAAGTTCAATACATGCTTCATATAGTTCCGGATCGATTGAAAAGTGGATAACTATGTATTTTCCCCCACGATATTGATATTTAACATTAGAAAAAGTTTTTAAACGGTTTTCAGAAACTCGTGATGAAACCATACCTCTTAGTGCCATATGAATTAACTTAGACCGTTTTATCTTTCCTTTGCGGCAAGCCGATTCGATAATTGTAAAATATTGTTTCTTAATAAGAGCTGTAGTTCTTAAATTATTCACGGATACCTCATGAATAATAACGGAATTTAAAATAATTTTATCGCGGTCTATTGTAATTTTTTATTCAACTAACGATTGTATTAAGGTATATAATAAAGACTAAAATTTTAACAGTTATGATAATGACGATTCCGTAATAATGCTTTAAAAAACTTGACATTTTTCGTTAATAATTTATTATGTACTTCGTTGGTTCCCAGCGCCTCAAGTAATCAAAAAAATGGAGTTTGTGTATTTTTCGTAATAATCCCGTGTTCCGGCATTCCGCCGTTTTTCCGCATATTCCCTGTAAAGGCGTAAATTGAAATAATACATTCATCTTATAAAAGGTATATATGAGTACAGAAAACGAACTCGAAAAAAGCGAAACTATTCAGGAATCTCCGCAGGCAGAAGAAACTACTGCCGAAGAGGTTACTTCCGAGCGTAAACCACGAAGACATTCAAGAAATTATAACAACGGAAATAACGGAAACAGCACGCCTGCTGCACCGCAAGCTCCAGCACAACAGCCGAGTGCAGCTGTAGAGAAGCTTGATTTGGCAGAATTGAAGAAGCGAACGATAAACGAATTGCTTTCTCTTGCAAGAGGCATGGGAGTTGAGGGTATCTCCGGACTTAAAAAACAGGATTTGATTTTTCAGATTTTGAGAAGCCAGACTGAAAAAAACGGAAATATATTTTCTTCAGGTGTTCTTGAAATTCTTCCTGAAGGTTTCGGATTTCTCCGTTCACAAAACTACAATTACCTTCCAGGTCCGGATGATATATACGTTTCACCTTCTCAGATACGTCTTTTCGGTCTCAGAACGGGGGATTATGTAACCGGTCAGATCCGTCCACCTAAGGATGGTGAAAGATTTTATGCGCTTCTTAGAATTGAAGCCGTTAACTATGATAATCCCGAAAAACTTCAGAAGCGAATACTTTTTGATAACCTTACTCCGATATATCCCAATAAACGTATAAATCTCGAGACAACCAGTGAAAATATTGATACAAGAATAATCAACATTATGACTCCTCTCGGAAAAGGTCAGCGCGCACTAATTGTCGCTCCTCCGAGAACTGGAAAAACCATTCTGCTTCAGAAAATCGCGAATGCAATAACTACTAATCACCCTGAGGTGTTTCTTATCGTACTTTTGATTGACGAACGTCCTGAAGAAGTAACCGATATGCAGCGTTCAGTTCAGGGTGAAGTCGTAGCGTCTACGTTCGATGAGCCTGCTCAGCGTCACGTTCAGGTGTCCGAAATGGTCATTGAAAAAGCAAAAAGACTTGTTGAACATGGAAAAGATGTGGTCATTCTTCTTGACTCGATTACGCGACTTGCGCGTGCATATAACCAGGTTGTTCCTACTTCAGGCAAAATTCTTTCGGGTGGTGTTGATTCAAACGCGCTTCATAAACCGAAAAGATTTTTCGGTGCGGCTAGAAACATAGAGCAGGGCGGGTCTTTAACCATTATCGCTACTGCCCTTGTTGAAACCGGAAGCCGAATGGATGAGGTAATTTTCGAAGAATTTAAAGGTACAGGAAACGCAGAATTACATCTTGACAGAAAACTGGCCGAAAGAAGAATATACCCTGCGCTTGATGTCAACAAGGCAGGAACCCGCCGTGAGGAGCTTCTTCTCGAAGAAGAAGAGCTTCAGAAGCTCTGGGTGCTCAGAAAATTCATTTCCACTATGAGCCCGAGCGAGGTCATGGAGCTGTTAATTGACAAAATGAAAGCAACAAGAAGCAACAGAGCCTTTTTTAAGGCAATGAATTCTTAAGAAAATATAAGGAGAAAATATATGAAAGACGGAATCCATCCTGAATACCACGAAACCGTAATCAAATGCGCTTGCGGAAATGAAGTTAAGACACGTTCCACCCTTAAAGATGTTAAGGTGGAAATTTGTTCTGCTTGTCATCCTTTCTATACAAAGGAGCAGAGACTTGTTACTACTACCGGTCGTGTGGAAAAATTCAAAAAGAAATACAACATCAAATAAGAATCTTAACGCCGCTTATGCGGCGTTTTTTATATGTTCCTGCATTATTTTATCAATTTCCGGATTCAATTGCTTTTTAGATATTTCTATCTCTTCTACTATTCCATCACTTTATGCTTGCAAAATTAAATGACCGGGATTGACTCTTGATATGCAGAATCCTTTAACAGTTTATGAGTTATCACAGCGCATTAAAACCTGTGTGGATAACAATCCGCTTTTATCCAACGTCTGGGTTAAAGGAGAAATTACCGGTATAACATATCATTCTTCGGGGAATATATACTTCACGCTCAAAGACAAGGACAGCCTTATTTCTGCGGCATTTTTCCGTTATATGAATTCCAAGCTGAAATTTAAATTAAATGAAGGACAGAGTATCATCGCGCTCGGCAGCGTCGTCATTTATGACAAGCGCGGAAGCTATCAGCTGAAAGTCGCCGACATAATGCTTGAAGGCGTCGGTGAAATCCAGCTCATGCTTGATGAACTTAAAAAGAAGCTCGCTAAGGAAGGTCTTTTTGATGCGTCGAGAAAACGTTCTTTTCCGTTTCTTCCAAAGCGGATCGGAATTGTAACTTCACCGACAGGTGCCGCTCTGCGCGATATTTTAAAAGTAGCTTTAAGGCGATATCCCAATCTCGAAATAATATTGGCGCCTGCAAAGGTGCAGGGCGGTGATGCGCCTAAGAGCATCATAAAAGCAATAAAGGAACTCAACCGTGACAAATGGAATGTCGACCTCATAATTGCAGGGCGCGGCGGAGGTTCCGTCGAGGATCTTCTTCCCTTCAGCGATGAGGGAGTTGTGCGCGCATTTGCCGAATCCCGCGTACCTATAATTTCTGCAGTCGGTCATCAGATAGATCATCCGATTTCTGATGAGGCGGCGGATTTTGCAGCTCCGACTCCGTCTGCTGCCGCCGAATTTGCGGTTCAGGATAAATCTCAGCTTTCTGCATCTGTTAATCAGTTTTCACGCCGAATGGATTACGCTCTCCGTAAAATTATTTCTTCTGCTGACGGCCGTCTTTCAAATATTGAAACTAAAAAAATATTTACAGAGCCCAAAGCCGCTTTTGAGTTCAAGGAATACGAACTTGACCGTATCAGTGAATCCCTTCATTATGCATTAAATGAAAAGCTGAGGGATTCGGCGTCTCGTTTGGAAAAGTGTTCTCGTTTCGAAAAAGATATGATTTTAATTACGCGCTCAAAAGAAATGCTCTTTGCAAAAGGAGCAGAACTTCTTGAAAAACTTTCGCCGCTTTCGACCATTGCGCGCGGTTATTCCGTTTCCCTTGATTCGGCCGGAAGAATAATAAACTCGGTTGACAAAGCAAAGCAGGGAGAAAATATCAAACTGCTTCTTTCGGACGGTTCACTGGGATGTGTTGTAAATTCCGTAAATAAAGGAGATGTTCTTGGAAAAGAAAAAGAAAAAAACTGAAGAAACAAAAACTTTCGAATCCGCGCTTGAAGAACTTGAAGAGATAGCATCCGAACTCGAAACAGGAGAGCTGGGACTTGATGAGGCGCTTGGAAGGTATGAAAAAGGCGTTCAGCTTTCCCGCTTTTGCCGGAAGAAACTTGATGAAGCCGCCAGAAAAATAGATATTCTGCAGAAGCAGGGAGATGAAATAATTTCGAAGCCTGTGAAGCTTAAGGATGATGAGGGCGAAATTGAAGAAGGCGAAGACGTACAGGGGGAATTGCTTTGAGAAAAATATTAGCTTTATGTTTTCTTTTTTTATTGGCATCATGCTCCAAAAAGGATCCGGTCGTTTTTTGCGAGGGAACGGATACTGAAGGTAAGCCTGTAAAAATTGGAAAAGTTTTCACGACAGGAATGATTACTGTTTACGGAAAATTTTCATCTCCTTTCGGAACAGAAAACGTCACCATCAAACTTTATGATACCGAAGACGGTGACATACTTCCGGAAGAAACGCAGACTGTTAAGGTTGACCCTTTAGCGAAAACCGTGCGCACGGATTTTTTAATAATTAATGAAAGTTCGTACAAGGCAGTTGTTGAAGGTAAGGACGGAAATGTTCTTGGTGAAGGAACTGTTAAAATACTTGAATGAGGAAAAATAAATGCCAGTAGCTTTTAAAATAAAAGAATCCATCAGTTCATCGTCATGGATTAGAAAAATGTTTGAAGAAGGAATGCGTTTAAAACAGATTCACGGTGCGGATAAAGTTTTTGATTTTTCAATTGGAAATCCGGATGTTCAACCTCCGAAGAAGTTTTTTGCGCTTATTAAAAGATTTGCTGAAGAAGCAGTTCCGGGTACGAGCGGTTACATGCCCAACGCGGGTTTTGCTGATGTAAGAAAAAAAATTGCAGTCAAGGCTTCCGCTGAACAGGGTCTCATTCTTAATGAAAATAATATCGTAATGACGGTCGGAGCGGCCGGCGGTCTTAATGTTGTTTTTAAGACGCTTTTGAATCCAGGCGATGAGGTTATTGTTCCTGCTCCGTATTTCGTAGAATACGGTTCATATATTTCAAACCACGGCGGTGTATTGAAGACTGCTGAAACCAAAGATGATTTTTCTCTTGATATTGATTCAATCTCATCTCTTATTAACGAAAAGACGGCGGCAGTTCTTATTAATTCGCCGAATAATCCAACAGGCAAAATATATTCGCCGGAAGATATTGCGGGTCTTGCGCGTCTTCTTGAAGAAAAAAGCAAAATTGTAAACCGCGAAATATATTTAATTTCCGACGAACCATACCGGGAAATAGTTTATAAAAGCGCTCATGTTGCTCCGGTACTTTCGGCGTATAAAAATTCAATAGTTGTAACTTCATATTCTAAGACGCTTTCTCTTCCTGGAGAACGTATAGGATATATCGCGTTTAATCCTGCATGCGATTCTGTTGATGACCTTTTAGCCGGCATGATTATGGCAAACCGCACTCTTGGTTTTGTCAATGCTCCGGCTCTCATGCAGCGCACTGTTGCCGAAATGACTTCTGAAAAAGTCGATGTCGCGCTTTATGAAAAGCGGAAGGACATGCTCGTTGAAGTTCTCCGTTCGGCCGGATATGATTTTTTTGAACCGAAGGGCGCGTTTTACATTTTCTGCAAGGCCCCGGGCGGTGATGATATTGCTTTTGTGAGCAAACTAAAGGAGCATTTGATTCTTGCTGTTCCGGGCAGCGGATTCGGAAAGAAAGGCTATTTCAGGCTTACGTTTTGTGTAAGTGAAAAAACAATTATAAATTCTGCAGAAGCTTTTAAGAAGGCAATGATTCCATAAGGTTTTTAGGGCGTTCCGCGCCCATTACCTGTTTTTGCGTGGTGCCATGCATGAATCGACCCCAGTTTATTGGACAAGACATTTTATTATGGAGGTAATATGTATAAGCCTGATTTAGCCTCTTATAAATGGAAGATATTTACGTAAACAATATGAATAAAACAATAAGGAAAATGTTGAACTCCATCAATGATGGAAGCGAAGATTCGGTTTTGATATTTCAGGAAATAGGATTGTTGTTTGAGAAGAATTTCGATTATCATGGAGATAATGAAAGTTATTATAAAAATGTTTTAAGAGAAGAGTTATATGATTATTATTTGACAGATAATGAAATTCAAGAATTGATTAGTAACTTTAAAAAATATATTGAGGATGATCACGAAGGAGCATATGCTGCAGCATCAGCTTTATCGAACCTTTGCGATAACAGAGTAAATAATTATTTAGTTTCCCAATTTGAAAGAAAATATCTACTCAATCCTGTTTTAGCTACATATATATTACGAGTCTTGGCGTTTGATTTGTTTTCTATTGATTTGTTGAAAAAGGTTTATGAAAGTACATATGATGATGAACTGAAGGATGCCGTTAAGCAAAGAATAGATGTCTTTTATAGATGATATTTTATAAAGAATGATATAGAAAATCACAAAAGTGCGTAAAGTACTACAGAAAAGGATGACTAAATAGAAAAAGAACCTAAAACGTCGCGCATGGCGCGACACAACTCGAGCGTCCGCAGCATCCGGCAACGCCGGTGCGAGGAATACGCGAGACAAGCACCGCGCAGCGGCGCCCTTTTCTTTCGTCCATTTCTTTTGGGCGACGCAAAAGAAATGGACAAACGGATTTAAAAGGTGTGAAACACCTTTTGTGTTTTGCATGATCCATGCGAACAAGGAATCTCAAAGGCGAAGCCTTTGATTGTATTCCGACACTCGGAAGAATTTATTATTGAGATCAATAAATTATTTCTTATTCTCAGCGAAAGTCCTATTCGCTTCGAATGCGATTTTAAATTGATTTCACGCCTTAATCTATGAGGTAACGCTTGCGTTTTCCCGCTGTGGTCTGCGACCACCTCGCGGGCAATATTTCCGCCTCCGTGCGGAAACTGCGTGAGGGATTGCGCGGAAAGGCGGAACGCCTTGAAGCAAAAGCCCGACCGTGCATGGACGGTCAGAGAAGTAGTGAGAAAGAACAGGGGCACGGGCACGCCTGATTTTGATTTTATCTTGACCAAATTCGGTGTCTTGTTAGCTTTTTCCCAAAATGAGGTGTGTAATGAGAAAATATCTTTTTACTTCAGAATCTGTCAGCGAAGGTCATCCTGATAAGCTTTGTGATCAGGTTTCTGATGCTGTGTTGGATAAATGCCTTGAAGCTGATCCTAATTCGCGTGTTGCATGCGAAACTTTCGCTACTACGGGTATGGTTTTGGTCGGCGGTGAGATTACGACTAAGGCAACTCTTGATATTCAGAGTATCGTCCGCGGTGTTGTCAGAGAAATAGGTTATAATAATCCCAAATACGGTATTGACTGCGATTCTATGTCAGTTCTTAATGCTATTCACACCCAGTCTCCTGACATTTCTCAGGGTGTTTCCGGCGAAGGTCTTTTTAAAGGCGAGCAGGGCGCAGGCGATCAGGGGATGATGTTCGGTTTCGCGTGCAAGGAAACTCCTGAAATGATGCCGGCACCTATCATGTATTCGCATAATCTTCTATTGAAAGCAACCGAACTCCGTAAAAGCGGTGATTTGAAATGGCTTCGTCCCGATTCAAAGAGTCAGGTGACTATTGAATATGAAGGTCATAAGCCTGTTAAAATTGATACTGTTGTCATCTCTCATCAGCATGATGAAGATGTTTCTTATGATGAAATAAAAGAAACTATTATCAAGAAGATTATTCTTCCTGTTCTTGATCCGACCGGTCTTCTTGATGATTCGACTAAATATTACGTAAATCCTACAGGCCGCTTCGTAGTGGGCGGTCCTCACGGTGATTCCGGTCTTACAGGCAGAAAAATTATCGTTGATACCTACGGCGGAATGGGTCGCCACGGCGGCGGGGCTTTCAGCGGAAAGGATCCATCGAAGGTTGACCGTTCTGCGGCTTACATGGCTCGCTATGTTGCGAAAAATATCGTTGCGGCAGAGCTTTGCGAAAGATGCGAAGTTCAGCTTGCTTACGCTATCGGAGTTCCTTTTCCTGTATCGGTTTTTGTAGATACTTTCGGAACATCAACTGTTGATGAAGCGAAGATTGAAGAAGCGGTTAAAAAGGTGTTCGATCTTACGCCGTCAGGTATCGTAAAGACTCTTGATCTCAAAAAACCTGTATTTGCAAAAACTGCGGCATATGGTCATTTCGGACGTAACGGATTTTCGTGGGAAAAAACGGACAAGACTGAAGAAATTCTTAAAGCATTAAAATAACAAGCCGGCTTTAAGCCGGTTTTTTTGTTGCCTGACAGCATTTGCTTTAACTGCTTTTTTTGAAAAAAAGATTGATAAAATGTGTTCTTAGGACTCATTGCCATTAACGGTATTTGTTATGCAGGATGATATTTGCAGAGGAACGACCATAGGTAAAAACTTTTACGAGGGTTATAATCTCCATCTTTCTGTGCACGAGAATCCTCCTGCTATAAGAACCCATGAAAGATTTTCGTTTATTCTCGTGAGAAGAGGGGCAGTGCTTCTAAAAAGTGCTTCGTCGGTTTTTCCTGCCGTAGCTCCTTCGATTATTTGTTTAAATAATAATTCAAAACTTGATGCCGAATTTTCTGAAGATGTTCTTTTTGAGTGCGTCTTTTTCCACCCTGAAGTTGTAAACAGCAATTTTAATTACGAAAATATATATTATCCGCGGTCGGAATCGCTTCAGGGCACAAGCCATCAGGACAGATTTTATGTTCTTCCTTTTGTAGAGCAGACTGATGATTTCGGAGGAGTTATCAAGATCGGGCACAATTCGATGTTTCATGTTCTTGAAAAAATCAATCTTATAAAAAATGAACTGAAAGAGCAGAATTCAAATATGTGGCCGTGCAGATCCCGTTCTTATCTCTTTGAATTGCTGTTTTATGTGACTCAGGTTTATCAGAACCCTGACAGAATCGTTTCGACCGGCGGGTTAATATCGAATGACGATGACCTTGCCATGCGTATTGTTCAGTATTTGTCGTGCAATTATCACAAACAGATTACAATTTCATCTCTGTGTAAAATATTTGAAACCAACAGAACTGATCTTTCGAGCAAGTTTAAAAAAGCATCCGGAAAAACTCTGGTTCAGTATCTTAACGAGCTTCGCGTTTCAATCGCCTGTGCGATGGTAAGAGATACCGGACTCACTATCGATGAAATCTGCTACAGATCGGGTTTCAATGATCTTCCGTATTT
>JAKPJF010000137.1 GCA_029554345.1 Spirochaetota bacterium
ACAATATCATAATCGAATACCGGTGAAATTAATTTGACAATAAACAGGCTCAATCTCCAAATGTTAAAAATCCGGGTCAGGTGAAATTTATGGGAAAAAAAGCATATTTGATTCTTGAAGACGGCAGTGTTTTCGAGGGGGAATCGTTCGGCTATGAAGGCGAAAACCTCGGAGAAGTAGTTTTCAACACTTCACTAAGCGGTTATCAGGAAGTTCTCACAGATCCGTCATACTGCGGTCAGATTGTAACAATGACATATCCGATGATCGGCAACTACGGAGTTAATCCCGAGGATATCGAATCATCAAAAGTCCAGGTGGCCGGGTTTGCCGTAAAAGAATACGCGAAACGCCACTCCAATTTCCGTTCATCATCGTCGCTCGGCGATTATCTTAAAGAATACAGAATTCCTGCGATAGAAGGAATCGACACAAGAAAACTCACACTTCACATACGCGATAAAGGCGCCTTGAAAGGCGGAATATTCTTTTCTACAGAAGGTGCCGCTGAAAGACTGAAGGCTCATCCTTCAATGAACGGACTAGACCTCGCGTCAAAAGTTTCAACAGGTTATGTATACAATTTCGGAGACCATTCTAAAGACAAGCCTTTGATAGCAGTAATGGATTTCGGAGTAAAAACAAACATCCTCCGTCTACTCGACTCTCATGGATTTTCTGTTAGAGTATATCCGGGATCAATGAGCTTTGCAGAGGTTCTCAAAGACGGAGTAAAAGGAGTATTCCTTTCTAACGGTCCGGGCGATCCGGGCGCCGTTCAATGCGCTCCGGCTCTTGTTGCAGACATCGTAAAAAGCCAGATTCCATGTTTCGGAATATGCCTCGGCCATCAGCTTCTTGGGATTGGACTCGGCGCAAAAACTTACAAATTGAAATTCGGTCACCGCGGCGGAAATCAGCCGGTCAAAAATCTTCTGACTGACAAGGTTGAAATTACAAGCCAAAACCACGGTTTTGCCGTCGACATGGATTCATTCAAAAAAGTCAAAGATCTCGAAATGACTCACTTAAATCTCAACGACAATACGGTAGAAGGCTTCCGCCACAAAAAGCTTCCGATATTCTGCGTGCAGTATCATCCGGAAGCCGCTCCGGGACCTCATGATTCGGAATATCTGTTCAGACAATTCCGCGAAATGGTGAAATAAGAGTGTCGGCGGATTCAATCGTTCCGCAAAGCTCTCTTCACGTCTCGATAGAAAACCTGCGCAAATCTTTCGGCACTAAACAGGTGCTGAAAGATGTATCTTTTTCAGTGAAAAGAGGAGAAATTCTCTGCGTCGTGGGCAAAAGCGGCACCGGAAAATCAGTAATTCTCAAACATCTCGCAGGCCTCATGGCTCCCGATTCCGGCCGAATCTTCGTTGACGGAGAAGAATTTACCGCTATGGCAGGCGATGAAAGAGCGGCATGCGCTTCAAAATTCGGTGTTCTTTTTCAGATGGGCGCCCTCTTTGATTCAATGAATATTTACGACAATGTCGCTTTCGGAATAAGGCGCAAGGGAATTTCCGAAGAAAAAATTTCTTGTATAGTTCCTGATTTGCTTTCAAAAGTCGGACTTACGGGAATAGAAGATAAAATGCCGTCTGAACTTTCAGGCGGCATGCAGAAACGGGCGGCTTTGGCACGTTCGCTTGCGATGAAACCTGAAATTATGCTTTACGACGAACCGACAACCGGAGTTGATCCTATTACCGGGGGTTCAGTCGACAGACTGATTTCCGAAATGAATGAAAAATTCGCAATAACATCAATTGTTATAACGCATGATATGGAATCCGTTTT
>JAKPJF010000145.1 GCA_029554345.1 Spirochaetota bacterium
ACCATGCTGATACGGACTCATTGTGCCCGGATCAATATTTATATAAGGATCCATCTTTATCACAGAAACTTTATATCCGTGTCCTTCAAGAAGAAGTCCAAGGGATGCGGTTGAAAGCCCCTTGCCCAGCGAAGAACACACCCCGCCTGTAACAAAGATGAATTTGGTTTTCTTGTCTTTCATGCGGCCTCTTTAGGTTTATTTGAAGTCTTTAATTGAGGGCATTATTCGTCAATAAAGTTTTCCGCGTTTTTTCAGGATTTTGATAATGAATTCATCTCAATTACTTCGAAAAGAATCCGTTGAAGATTCTTTTCGAAGTATTCAATTTATTAATTCTGACTATAATTTTTACATTATCAGCTCAAAACCGATAATTGTCAGTGTAAAACTCGCAATCGGCTGTTCGGTAGTCTGAAATGTAAACTGGTTTATTTTATTCTTGTTAAATGAAACTTTTGTTCCCCACGATTCCTGTTCAAGTTCTGAAAACATTACTTTAACTTCAACTATCTGGCCGGATTTTGTAACGAATACTTTACCGAAATAGTTATAATCCCTGATATTTGAAGTATTAGCTCTTACGCGATAGGCTCTGCCGTCACCTTTTACCTTAAATTTAAAACCTTTAGCTTTTTTAATATTCGCGAGTTCAGCTGGAGAAGGATTAATTCCGAAACCGGCAAAACCGTATTGAAACTTCTTGGTTACACTGCCCTTTGCTGTAACAGACAAAACTTCACCGCTTTTAACAGATTCAATATAAATTTTCGAAGAACCGTTGTTAGGAGCGGCACTGTCATCATAAGCAAACCATCCTTCGGGATTAGAGAAATCGGCAGAGAAAAGAAAAACGGAAGAAAGCAAAACCATAGAAGCAAAAAGAACTGTTTTTTTCATATTACCTCTCAAATTCACATACTCAGTCCAAGTGGACGGATTTTTAACAATTGTCAATCCTAAAAAGCTTATTAAAGTCATATCCGAAAAATCTGCTTGTTTTATTTTAAAAAACGAGTATTATGTGAGGATGAAGATTAAAAGTGTGATTATAACACTCTT
>JAKPJF010000148.1 GCA_029554345.1 Spirochaetota bacterium
TTCAACGAATATCTCATAAAGCGCCCGGCCGCGACCTTCTGCGTCCGCGTCTCCGGCGATTCGATGATAAACGCCGGCATTCACGATTCCGATCTTCTTATCGTTGACCGCTCGATAAATCCTAAACACAACAGCATCATAATCGCGGTAATAGACGGCGAGATGACCCTCAAGCGTCTCATCCGTTCAAAAGGCAGAGTCATTCTGCAGGCGGAAAATCCCGATTATCCGTCAATTATCATCACAGACGAAATGAATTTTGAAGTATGGGGTGTTGTCTCTTTCGTCATTCACAGGGCTTTATGATTACGGCTCTGGTTGACTGCAATAATTTCTATGTTTCGTGCGAAAGGGTTTTCGACCGCAGACTCGAAAATATCCCGGTCGTCGTGCTTTCCAACAATGACGGCTGTGCTATCGCGCGGAGCGCCGAAGCAAAAAGCCTCGGCATAGAACTCGGAACTCCCTTTCACAAATGCCGCGATCTAGTACTGACCAATAACGGAAAATTTCTTTCGAGCAATTATACTCTTTACGGAGACATGTCTTCAAGGGTGATGAATGTTCTTTCTATGTTTTCTCCCGACATGGAAGTATATTCAATAGACGAGGCATTTCTTTATCTTCCGGAAATTGAATCTCCTTATGAGCTGGCTGAAAAAATCAGAGCAACCGTTCGGCAATGGACGGGCATTCCTGTATCAGTCGGAATATCAACAACTAAAGTTTTAGCGAAAACGGCAAACAGAACAGCAAAGAAAAATCCGGCAAGTAACGGAGCCTTCGTGATGCTTGATGATGAAAAAATTAAATCTGTTTTATCTTCTTTTTCAGTTTCGGATATATGGGGAGTCGGAGACGCATATTCAAGAAAGCTCATCTCTTACGGAATAATGAATGCACTTGATCTTTCTCTCATGGATGACAAATGGATAAAGAAAGAAATGACAATTGTCGGACTTCGCATCGTTCACGAACTGCGGGGAATTTCGTGCATACCTCTTGAAACCGTTGCAGCAGATAAAAAAAACATCTGCTCTTCACGCTCATTCGGCGTGCCGGTTACGACATTGAAAGAAATGAAGGAAGCGATGTCCGCCTATGCCGCGAACGCGGCAGAAAAAATGCGACGCCAGAAAAGCGCGGCTTCCGCGATTTCAGTATATCTTTCAACAAATCCTTTCAACGATTCTCCGCAATACGGAAACTCCGCCTCCGCCAAATTCATGACACCGGTTTTTTCAACACAGCAGATTGTCAAAGAATCGCTTTCTCTCATTGAATCAATTTTCAGAAGCGGGTTCTCATACAAAAAATGCGGAATATTTCTATGCGGGCTCGTCCCGGACGATTCCCTTCAGGGCGGTCTATTCTGCGATTACGCCCGTGACGAAAAGGAAAATAAAGTTTCAATGGTCATGGATTCCATCAATAAAAAATACGGTAAGAGCTCATTGTTTATTGCCTGCGAAGGCATCGACAAAGAATGGTCAATGCGCAGAAATTTCAAGAGTCCCTCATATACCACAAACTGGAATGAACTTCTGAAAATAAAATGAGTATAATATAAAGCAATGTTTCTAATTACGAAACGATGAGAACATCATTGCACAGAAAGATCACACCTCATCATGCCTATCCCGAACTGATTTGTGAAATACAGCGAGTCTCCCGCAAAATAAAGTCTAAGAACAGTGCCGTCAAGAAACGCCGCGGGGGAACGTATCTCCCGTGTTGTCCAGGAAAAATCAGATTTCGATTTAATCGGAGAACTGTCCTGTGTCCATCCTGTAACACCGTCGGAAGAATATGCGTGATGCAGCTTCTCCTGAAGCCAAGTTTCAGCAATCGGCGCAGGAGCAACATCATACTGACGTGCGACATCGAAGAACAAATGCATTTCATCTTCAAGCACGATCGCATAAGGCGTCGAATACCCTGCCCAATAGTTAGTGCTCGAATCAGGTTTGCGGGCATATATTTTCTGATCAGGTCTGAGCACCCGTACCGGAGAACTCCATGACGATCCGTCGCCGCTGGTGATAAGACCGATAACCTGGAGTGATGCACCCGGCCCCATATCAAGATCCGATCCGGTGTCAGCACCGGCAGCGGTAAAATAAAGATATATCTTGTTGTTGAATACAACCGGAGCGGGTTCTCCGACAATAAATGCATACCAATCATTGGAAGTATCACCGTCAGTCCCGCTCGGAGCAAATATATATGAACCGTCACGCGTAAAATTAATCCCGTCAGCAGAAACCGCATGACCTATTCGGAAAAATGAAGTGTCAAAATTCGGATCATTATGGGCATACCTGTAACCAGTCCAGAACATATGGTATTTGCCGTTAAAGTAAACGACTGCAGGCGTTTCAACGGCACCGGCATCCCATGTTCCGGCCGATCCCGTATCAAGAACCGGAGATGAAGGATTGATAGTCCAGCTGATTCCGTCATCAGAAACAAGCCTGTAAATTTTCACCAGCGTCGTAAAGTTATCAGTAGCCGAGGCATACATCCAGTATTTCGATCCGGATTTTATCACATGGGGATCATTCCATGTCCAGTTGGTTCCGTTAGAGGACAGACTTATTATCTGGGATGAGCCGCCGCTGAAGTTTGACGGTATCAACCGTGAAAGATCCAGCCCGTCAGAAGACCCGCCTTCTCCTCCGCAGCTTGTAAAAGAAAAGACTGCCAATGATGCGAAGAATACGGCTATATTTTTTCTGATGCTTCTGGTTATAATCATCTTCAACCCTGCCTAAAATGAAATATATACATTAAACAGCCTTAAGACAAGCGCACATAAACTTTTAATTAAGCCATTGAACAAATAATACATCCGCTAAATTATCAAATAAAATGTCCTATGAAAACATTATGAGTCAATGAAGTTTTTAAACAATTACATATTCCGAATACGCATTCAAATAAAACGATAATTATTGTAGAGATAAACGATAATTACCGACAATATGCAGAAATATACTAATTGAAAAAACAATAAAAACCTACTGGAGCAACAAATGCTTAATCAGAAACTTCCGCTTATTTATCTGTCCGGCATCATAACATCTATAGTATCCATGTTTCTCATTTTCATGATGGGTTGGAAATTTGAATTCAATCTGCTCGGTTTCTATGTATGGATTTTTCCGGTTGGATCACTCATCGCGGGTCTCGCTTCAGGAAGCGGATATGCAATAAGTGCGCGCTTATTGAATATTAATACCGGAAAACCGTTTGCAGTTACAGTCGGCTTAATCGCTTTAGGCTTCTACACGTTCGCACATTACATAGTCTATGTTAATGCCGGAGGCGACTCATCGGTTTCAGCATTTATTTCAAATACACTTGAGTCAGCACGGAATTCTTCAATCACCATCGGAAAATCGCACAGAAACACAGTAGACAACATAGGATACGCCGGATACGCTTTACTCGCGCTTGAATACATAGGATTCATCACAGGCACGGTTACTATTCTAAACGGGGCAAAAGGAACTACTTACTGCGAAGTTTGCAAAAAATATTATAAAAACTTCAAAGAAAACTTTTATTACATGCCGCCGATCGGCATTTCCGACCTAAATGGTCTTTCTTCCGCTGAAAAGAATTCTGCTATAGCCGAGAACACTGCAAAATTACGCGGCGAACTGGATAGAATCCGCGAAGATGTAAAAGGGAAAACTCTTGATCAGACACTCGAATACCTGAAATCACTTGCACAGAAAAGCAGTTACCGGACAACATTCTATATGATATTTGAGATTCAGAACTGTACGAAGTGCGGCGATTACGACATACTGCCGCAGCTTTATCT
>JAKPJF010000151.1 GCA_029554345.1 Spirochaetota bacterium
AGCAGAGACGAGCCGCTTCCCACCCCTGCCACGCCTTCGGCGCGGAAAGCAGGCGGGCAAAAATTCCTTCCCCCAGACCCCCTTCCTTTTTGCCCGCCTGCTGGAAACCCCCAGCGATTTTTTCGGACGGCGGCGGGACTAAAGAATAAAAAGAAAGAGAAGTCGCCCTTGCCCCACCACACCCGTGCGCGGGCGACAACAAGGAACTCCCTTGATGATTTTTGTTGACTGTTTTTGAAAAATTGTTTATCATTATAATAGAAATCAAAGAAAGTTTAGATTATATTCTATATACTATAATGTTAAACAATAGTGAAAGCAATGTCAAATAAAATCTCTGAAAACCTAAAAAAGCTAAGAGAAAAGAAGGGCTACTCCCTTGAAAAGGTAGCTCGGCTTGCGGATTTATCGCTTAATACCATAGTCAAAGTTGAGAATGGAGTAAATAAAAACCCGACCATTGAAACTTTGACCAAGATCGCCAAAGCGCTTGAGGTCGGCGTTGATGATTTAATCAAATAATCCTATGCCAAGAAAAATAAACTACGACAATTGGTCAAAAGAAGAATTGATAAAAGAACTTCGCCGTATCAAAGAGACGAAATACGGCCTTGTTTGGCACAGAGATTTGCCGGAAGAAAAAATTGACATTCTCATCAATCCAGACGCGCGCACGCCAAGCGAAATGTTTCCTAATGAAATGAAGGGCAAACCGTTTCCGATTTTGAAAGAAGCCAAGGGCAAAGAAATAAACGGCGATAAAAATAAGCCAGTAAATTTACTGATTGAGGGCGATAATTATCACTCACTCGCGGTTTTGAATTTCACTCATTATGAGTTTGTAGATTTTATCTACATTGATCCGCCATACAATACGGGAAATGATGATTTTATTTATAACGATAAAAGAGTAGATAAAGAGGACCCATTCCGACATAGCAAGTGGCTTAACTTCATGGAAAAAAGATTGAAGCTCGCCAAAAATCTTTTAAAGCCTGACGGTATAATTTTTATAAGCATAGGAAATGACGAATTGGCCCAATTAAAAATGTTGTGTGATGAAATATTTGGTGAATTTAATCTTGTTGAGGTTATTTCACGAGTCGCAAAAACTGCGAGCAATAAAGGTACGCAATTTTCCCCTTCGGTCGATTATCTTTTGTGCTATACAAAAGAACTTCCGAAATTAGGAAAATTCAAAGATATTATTACAGACGACTGGCTAAAACTTTTTAATAAGGAAGATAAGCGGGGTAAATATAGAGAAATTTCTTTATATCAAGCCGCGTTAGATGTGAGGCCTAATCAAAACTATTTTATTACTTGTCCGGATGGCTCAAAAGCAAGACCGCCTCAAGGAAAAGTTTATAGGTGGACGGAAAAAACCTTATTAGAAAATTTAAAAGATGACCGAGTTGTTTTTAAGAAAGCTAAAAACTCTCCGCTTTTGGATGAAAAAGGTAAAAAATCCATTTGGAATATCTACACAAAAACATACTTGAGCGACCGAGAAGAAGAAGGAAAAAGGCCAAGAAATTTTTTAGATGAATTTATCAATAGACGTGGTGCTGACTTGCTCAGTGAGATGCGTATAGATTTTAATTATTCAAAGCCGGTAAATTTAATCAAGTATCTTATACAAATAGCGAATAAGCCGAGTGATATTGTCGTATTAGATTTTTTTGCTGGTTCCGGTACAACCGGCCATGCGGTTCTTGAGATAAACAATGAAGACGGCGGAAAGCGGCAATTTATTTTGTGTACCAATAATGAAGATAATAATGGAAGTGGATTAAAAATTGCTTCGGACATTTGTTATCCACGCGTAAAAAAAGCTATTAAAGGATACGAAAGCACTAAAGGCGAGAATATCGCCGGACTTGGCGGGAATTTAAAATACTACACTTGCGATTTTGTGGAAGCCGAACCGACAGACAGAAACAAACGAAAACTTGTTAATGAATCAACGGAAATGCTTTGTATCCGCGAAAACGCCTTTGAATTGGTACAGGACGAAAGCGATTTTAAAATTTTTAAAAACAGCGATAAATATCTCGGCATCGTTTTTTACGAGGAAGCAATAGACGACTTCAAAAAAGCGATTAAAAAAATCAAAGGGCATTTTAACACTTATGTTTTTTCGCTCGGCGATGACCCGCACGAAAAACAATTTGCCGATGTCAAAAGCAAGGTTACTCTTTGCGCCATTCCTGAAGTAATCTTAAAAGTATATCGGGAGATTTTTAAATAAATACTATGTGGATTGAATTTAAAAACTATCAAGAAAAAGCAATCGTAAAGTTGAAGCAGGAAGTCAACGACCTTTTGGATGCGGAAGGAAACAAAATCTGCATTTTTAAGTCGCCGACCGGTTCCGGCAAGACGCTGATGATCGCCGAATTTTTGAAGCGGCTGATTGATTCACGCATTGACGGCAAAAAGTTTTCGTTTATCTGGATTGCCGTCAATAAACTGCACGATCAAAGCCGAAATAGCTTGAAAAAGTATTACGACCCTCTCGGAATTGGCCTTAAGTGTTCTTACTTTGAAGATTTGGACGACAGAAAAATCGGCGAAAATGAAATTTTGTTTCTAAACTGGGCGAGCATTAACAAGAAAGGCAATATTTATGTCCGCGAGAACGAGCGGGACAATAATCTTTCAAACATAGTCGCCCGCACAAAAGACGAAGGGCGAATTATTATCCTTGTCATTGATGAAAGCCACCGCAACGCGGAAACGGACAAATCAAAAGAACTCATTGAAGACATTGGCCCAAAAATAACGATTGAGGTTTCGGCTACGCCGCAACTCAAAGGCGTATTTCGCGGCGTGGAAGTGGAACTTAAAGATGTAAAAGACGAGGGGATGATAAAGAAAGAAATCGTTATCAATCCGGGTTTTGAAAATTTTAAGCTGGACAAAAAACTTGCGGACAAAACGGCTGATGAGATTGTCGTTGAGGCAGGACTGAAGAAACGCGCCGAACTCGCCAAATTATACGAAGCGGCAGGATCAAATGTTAATCCGCTTATGCTGATTCAAATTCCGGACAATCGCAAAGGGCTGATTGATAAAAAAGATACAGTTGTGCAGTTGCTTGGCAAATACGGCATTACTACGGAAAACGGACGGCTGGCGATTTATCTTTCAGACAAAGACAGCAAGATCAATCTTGAAAATATAGAGAAAAACGAAAACGAAGTTGAAGTGATGATTTTCAAGCAAGCCATAGCGGTCGGCTGGGATTGTCCGCGCGCCGCAATATTGGTTTTGTTCCGCGAATGGAAAAGCATGATATTTTCTATTCAAACAATCGGGCGAATTATGCGTATGCCCGAACATTATCATTACAAAAATTCAGAACTCAATCTCGGTTATGTTTATACCAGTTTAAGCGACATCGGAATCGCGGAAGACATCGCCAAAGAATACATTACGGTTTTTGAAGGCAAGCGGCGCGAGGATTACAAAAATATTGATTTAACTTCCTATCATTCTAAGCGTTTCCGAGAGGAAACCCGCTTGTCGTCCGATTTTGTGCCGATTTTCTTCAAAGCGGCGGACGAATTGAAACTGAAAGACAAAATTTCGCTCAAACATAGCATTGTAGATACGAAACTTATCGCGAGCGGGAAAATATACGATGTTGACAAGCAGACAAAAAGCATTGAGAAGAAAGGCACGCTGGATATTCCTAAAAACGAAGTTGAATTGCAAATGGCTTTTGATTACTTCGCGCGGGAAAATCTTGCGCCTTTTCACCCCGAACTTCGCTCAATAAAGCGCATTAACGATTCAATTTACGGATTTTTTGGTGCAAGCAGAGATGAAGATAGATGGCCTGAAATCCAAGCTATCGTTTTGGCAGAGGAAAACCGCCAAGCCGTGATTGACACAATCAATCGGGCCAAAGAGCTATATCAAGAAGTAGTTGGCAAGGGCAAACATGAAGTCATCCAAAATGACGAGCCGTGGAATGTGCCGGAAATAATCAATTACAATCTGACTTTTGTAAAAAAAGATTATAAGCGGTCAATTATTCAGCCGTATTACGCCAAAACAAAAGGCACGGATAATCTCTCGCTATTTGAAGAAGACAGCGACATTGAAGTTTCCTTTATTGA
>JAKPJF010000156.1 GCA_029554345.1 Spirochaetota bacterium
TGCTGTTCTTCACTCGACAAAAATAAACTCACCGTAACTTATTGCAACAAAGGAGTCACCGGAAACGCCGCACAAAACATTTTAATAAATAAGGGCTTTAAAGATGTGAGAAATCTTTCAGGCGGTCATAAGAATTACAGTATGACGGAGAAGAAATAAAATCAAAGGCTTCGCCTTTGGTATCCGTTATTTGCATGGTGTCATGCAATACAATCAAAGGCTTCTTGCGATGCCTTTTGCTGCAACCTCCTGTTGCATATTGAAGGCATCGCTTAGCAGGTATCGTTCCTGCTTCCTTTGAAATCCGGTTTCGCATGGATCATGCGAGAATATTCAAAGGGACGAGGAGCTCAGTCGCCGCTCCTCATCCCTTTGAGATCCCTCTCCTGGCTTTTGTCGGGCGAATTCCTCGCACCGGCTTTGCCGGATGCTGCGGTCGCCCGAGTGGTGTCGCGCTGTGCGCGACGATTTATTATTCTTGCTATCAATCATCTTTTTTTGTGTCATTGCAATCCCTTTAATTTATGCTTGAAAAAATGAACTGAATTGACATTTCATTACGAAGGTTATAGCTAATAGATTAATGCAGAGGGGGAGTAAATGACTATTTTAGAAAAATATAATAATCACGACAGCCATACTATTAAATTAAAAAGAAAAATAGATGGCAAATTTTGAGAAAAGATTTTTTCAATAGATGTTACACAACATATAGATTTTAACCTTAATTTGGTTTATTATACGTTCTATGTTAATAACCAATATTGGATTTTGGATTATATTGATTTTTTTAAATCTATTATGGAAGATTATGAAAACTGTAAAAAATATGGGTCTGTGAATGTTGATATGCCTGATGGAAAATATTTATTTCAAAATATATTTACCGAAAATCATGAAGATGGACGTGTTTCGATAATTCACAAAATGCCAAATGGACAACGAATATCAAATAAAGACCTTCCTTTTTGCAATAAAATAAATGTATATTTAGAAATCGAATTGGATTCAAATACTCAACGGAAAATTGTCTCCTCATTCATGCAAAGGAATATTTCTCTTACGATTTATTCAAAAGATTTTCTTTCACATTTTCCTGATATAATTAAAACCGTATTCATCTCACATGATTCAAAAGATAAAACAAATATTGCAAAACCCCTTGCTGATAATCTAATAGAAAATGGAGTCAGTGTGTGGTATGATGAATATAGTCTTGAGGTTGGAGACTCTTTGCGCGAAAGTATTGAAGCCGGTCTTATGGAATGTGAAAAATGTGTACTGATTATATCAAAAAATTTTCTTTCAAATAAACGTTGGACTAAAGCAGAATATACATCAGTATTTACTAGAGAAAGGGTTGAAGAGAAAAGATTATTTATACCAATATGGGTCGATATTAATGAAAAAGATGTTTTAGAATATTCACCTTTGCTTGCAGATACGTTTGCTGTCATGTGGGATTCGGGAATAGAAAATGTTGTTGGGAGAATTAAAAAAATTATCAATAAAAAATCTAGCATGTGATTAATGACTGTTTACACAAAAGATCTGACACTCTCTTGTCATTTTTCTAACCCCTAAGTGTCTAACTTTAGGGGGTCAGTTCAAAGAGGGGTTTGGGGTGATTAATTCTATTTCAGTAATAACGGCTGGGGATCGATCGTCTTTATCGAACCATCTTTGTTGTAAACAAGTTCTGTCACTTTAACGTTTCTTAAATGATCTCTTCCTTTAGAAAGCGTGCAGTCGTGATAAAAGAGATACCATTTTCCTTTAAATTCCACTATTGAATGATGATTCGTCCATCCTGTTACCGGCTGAAGTACTACTCCCTGATAAACGAACGGGCCGGTTGCTTTATCTGATGTTGCGTAAACTATCATGTGAGTGTCGCCTGTTGAATACGAAAGATAATAAGTATCTTTATATTTATGCAGCCAAGCCGCTTCAAAAAATCTTTTTGATTTATCGCTTGCCGCGATAGGCATTCCGCTCTTGTTGAGAATTTGAAGCATGCGCGGCGCCGATTTGAAGCTCAGCATGTCATCAGACATTTCTGCGATATAAGGTCCGAGTGCCGGATCAGCTCCCATGGGTTCTATCAAATTATTGTCAAACCGTCCGTTTTTCCATTTTTCAAGCTGTCCTCCCCAGAGTCCGCCGAAGTACATGTATGACTTTCCGTCCGTGTCGGTGAACACAGCCGGATCTATGCTGAAGCTTCCGGGAATGTATGAAGGCTGGGGCTCGAAAGGTCCTTCGGGATTTTTTGAAGTTGCGACTCCGATGCGGAATTTTCCCTTTTTGTCATGTGCCGGAAAGTAAAAATAATATGTTCCGTTTTTGTATGCCGCGTCTGGCGCCCACATGAAGCGGGATGCCCAAGGTACGTTTTTAAGATTTAAAACCTCGCCGTGATTTACCGGAGTCGAATTTATGTCATCCATTGAAAAAACATGATAGTCTTTCATGTTGTACTGGGTGCCGTTTTTGTCAACGGATGCGGCGTCATCTATGTCGTGTGAGGGATATATAAACAGTTTTCCGTTGAAAACATGGGCTGAAGGATCAGCTGTAAAAATTTCCGTTATAAGTGGCGGAGTTATCTTCGGTTTTTCAGGTTCTGTTTTTCCGGTGCATCCCTGAAAAATAGCAGGAATTAATAATGCATAAATGATAATTTTTTTCATATCGTACCGCCGATAAATTGATTTGGTTTAATCCTGATAATAATTATTTGTTATGGAATAATTCAATGCTATGGCCGGGATGTAAATATATTTTTTATTTTTCTCGGTTTTCTTTATATGATCATTTCTTCCGAACCGCTCATTTATTATTTGAATTAATTCTTTTTACGTACTATAATCTAAAATGTCCGGGTTTGTGATTTCCGGATAGTTTGCTGTGTTCCGGGGAAGATAAATGCGTGCATCCAAGCTTAGTGTTATAAAAGATTTTCTTGGGTTAGGTGTTTTGATCGGTTTTGTTGCCGCAGTCATGCTTGTCGTAATTCCGCATATTCATGAAACGGAAAATGACGCCTTAAAAAATTCATACATAGAAGAACAAAAGCTGATTGTAAGAAACGAAATTGACAGTCTTGCTGTAAGACTTGTTAATTTTAAGAACATTATTCAGAATCAGGGGAAATCCCGGTCCGATTGGTTGAAAATTGTTTTTTCTTTCTTACAGAATCACCGGTATGGTGCTGATAATTACGGATACTTTTTCATTGTAGACAGCAAGAATAACAGCATCTTGTTTCATCCGTTAATGAAAGAGCTTGAAGGCAGAAAACTTAATTCAATCATTACTCCCAAGGGGGAGAATTTCGGGATACTTTTTGAAAAACTGACTTTTGTTTCGGATTCGGGTTATATCGAATATTACTGGTTTAATAAAAATGGAGATGTTCATAAGAAAACGACTTTCGTTAAAAGAATTCCTGAATTTGACTGGATCATCTGTTCTGGTTTCTATCATTCTGATTTCGACAGAACTTTTGAAAATTACTCCGTTATAAGAAAACAAACATTGTCTGATACCCGTCATGATATCCTTGTTCTTGTTTTTTTTGCAGGCGTTCTTCTTGCCGTGATTTCAGCGTTTATTTATTTCAGGATCAGAGAAACCGAAAAATCGCTCGCAAGACAGATCATAGAATTTGAACAGTATAAGCTCATTCTTGATGAAAGTTCTCTGGTTTCGCGGACCGATGTAAACGGAGTCATTGAATATGTTAATGATAAGTTTTGTGAAACAAGCGGATTCTCACGTGATGTATTAATCGGGAGTAAGCACAGCATTGAGCGACATCCTGATACTCCGCTGGAAGTTTTCCGCGATTTATGGAATACAATTGCCGCTGGGAAAGAATGGACGGGTCTGATTAAGAACAAAAAATCCGACGGCAGTTTTTACTTTAAACAGGTCACCATTGTGCCGTTAAAAGATGAAACAGGTCAAATAACCGGATACATTTCTTCGGGTCATGATATCACCGAGCTCATTGAAAAGCGCCGCGATTTTGATAATCTTTTTAATACTGATCCTTTAACCGGACTCGGCAATAGAATACGTCTTCTTAAAGATCTTGAAAGAGCTCAGGTTCCGACTGTGGTTTTGATAGACATAGAAAATTTTTCTTCGATTAATCAAACATTCGGTTCTGAAACCGGAGATGAGATTTTGCAGAAGACGGGTTCCGCAATTTTTAATTTTTCAGCTGCACATGAGATTTCGTCATACCGGGTTTATGCGGATACGTTTGCTGTTCTTTGTTCGGACACAAGAAAGCACGGTGAAATTTCCGTCTGCATTGACTTTCTGGCAAAAAGCCTCAATGATATAACATTTGATATCGCGAATAATGAAATTGCTCTGGTGACACATATCGGTGCTGCGTCATACGGTTCTGATTCATTTATTTGCGCGGATATCGCACTCAAACGCGCAAAAAAGTTAAACCGTCAGGTTCATATATTTTCATCTGAAGAAAAAGAGCTTCCTGAGGATGTTCTCGAAAATATATCGATATTGAGCGATATCAATTATGCCATAAGAAACGATAAAATATATTCCTTCTTTCAGCCGATTAAAAATCTTTCAAATGGTCAGATCGAAAAATATGAATGTCTGATACGAATGGAAGATAAATCCGGCAAAATTGTTTATCCTGATTCTTTTGTGGAATTAAGCAAAAAAACAAATCTTTATCAAAAACTGACTTTTCTGATGATTGAAAAATCAATTTCTGCCTTTCATGAAACTGGTTATGATTTTGCGATCAATATGACGATTGAAGATATTTTAAACTCTGAAACCGTTTCGTATCTTCTCGATGAAGCCCGTTCTAAAGACGTTGCGAACAGAATGATTGTTGAAATTGTTGAAACAGAAGAACTGAAGGATCTCGACAGAGTCATTTCGGTGCTGAATCAGATTAAAGCCGAAGGAATAAGAATTGCTGTCGATGATTTCGGTTCGGGATATTCGAATTTTGATTATCTCATTAAAATCAATCCGGCATATGTGAAAATTGATCAGACGATAATACAGCGCGTCATGGCGGATGAACGCGCGAAAGAACTGTTAAAATCTATTGTGCTGTTTGCAAAAAATTCCGGAATTCAGACGGTAGCGGAATTCATTGATTCGGTTGAACTTGAAGACGAAATGAAGCGTATAGGAATTGATTATGTGCAGGGATGGCTGATAGGCAAGGCGGAAAGAACAATTTGATGTTGTTTTTTACTTTCTGGTTTGACGCCATCTTTGTATTACATTTAAATGATTTGTTGTTTTGATGTGATTTTGACGTAATTCCTGTTGTATGTATTATTGGCAGAAAAGTCTGCCCGGCAGTTGTTTTAAAAGGAATTTATATGTTTTCGAATGAAAATGACGGTAAAATATTTAAATTTGCGGCTGTTGTGATTTTTATCATTTCAGCATTTCTTTTTGTGAAGTATGCCGTTGAAAGTAATATTTATCGAAAACAGGTATATTTGCTTTATACGGATATTGTTCACGGGAAGGATCTTGTTGCGGATATTCTTCCGCCTCCGGCATATATAATTGAAAGTTATTTGGCCGCCTATGAAATGCGTGAAAATATCAATAATCCCGCAAAGTCGGATCAGATAGCTCAGTATATCCGCGACAGGCTCATGAGAGATTACCTTAACAGTTATGATTATTGGAAGAAGAATTCGATTTATATCGAATCTGACGAAATGATGAAAACCGAACTTCTGGATAAAAGTCTTGTTTCTGCCGAGAAGTTTTACAAAACACTAAACGAAGAGTATATGCCCGCTATCAAGCGGCGTGATTTGAATAAAGCAAACATGATAATGGCGGATAAGCTGCAGCCTTACTATGCTGATCACCGGAATCATATTGATAATCTTATCAAAATGGCATCCGAAAGAAACGGCTATAAAACAGTTTATCTTGTATCAATGAGAGATAAGGTCCGCACTACACATAATAAAATTATTATAACTGGTTCCATCGCCTTTATTATTATAATATTGTTCCTGACTTACCGTTTTGTGTTTTTTTTCCGTGCTAATGCCGTTCTCAAAGAAAAAAACAAAAGACTTCATGAGCTTTCTTTGCTGGATAATCTGACGGGATTATATAACAGGCATTATTTTCAGATTCGTATTAATGATTATATCGATTCTGTAAATGATACAGCGCTTTCGGGAGGAGCAAAACTCGGATTTTTTATGATAGATATTGATTTTTTTAAATTGATAAATGATACCGAGGGGCATTTGTTCGGCGATCTTGTGCTTAAGCATTTCGGCGAAAGGCTGAAATCCGCAATACGTGAAGAAGATATCCCGGTGAGATGGGGCGGTGAAGAATTTCTGCTCATTGTTCCCAGAACCGATGAAGCCAGGTCTTTTGAGATTGCTGTTCGAATTATTGAGAAAATAAATTCAAAACCTTTTCTTATCGGCGACAAGGAAGTTCCCCTGACCTGTTCGATAGGTTATTGTCTTTATCCTTTTGTTTCTCATGTTCACTACGGCGGATGGCGTGAAGCTGTAAAAGCCGCGGACTCTGCACTTTATACCGCAAAACGCAGAGGTCGCAACCGTTCGATCGGAGTTTTTATTAATTCCGAAAATAAGGATGTTTATGATTTGAAATCCGTTTTGTCTGATATAAAGAAGTCGGCTGATGAAGGGAAAATAATACTAAAAGAGCATGTCTGATTTCATTCATAAAGTAATTGCTTGTATGTACTCTGATTGCCTGCCTCAATGATAAAAAATCTTGACTCTTGTATTTTTATTTTTTAAAATAAAGAATGGTTGTAAAACAGAGAAAAATAATTTAAATATTTTCTTTGATCAACAAACCAAAAAACAAAAACATGAGGTATTTATGGCAGGAACGTTAGGGAAAAAAATTTTTGTTTTGTTCTTCTCTCTATTCGCGGGGATGACATTTCTTTATCCTCAGCAGGCGAATGACCAGTATGGTTTCGGCGGCAGAACATTTTTGATTCAGTCGGCTCTTGAAGTCGGAAAATCTACAAAAGGCATATGGGATGTTCCCGGAAAACCCGGAAAGGATAGCGGGAATTTTAAACCAATAGGTAAGGGAGACTGGCTTCACATGGGAGTATGGGAGAGAGAAAAAGGTGATCCTGATGACAGGCTTTTTATCTTTCGCCCAGCGCAGGGCTCTGCTGTCGGCAGATATTTTATAAATTTCGCGCGTAATTCTTATTGGGGTATTAATGCAATTGTTCCAACCGGAAAGGTTGAAGCGAGAACCCGTGCGGATCATTTTGAATTTAAGTATCTGCGCGATGGAAGATGGAAAATATATTATTCACCTGGAGTAATTATTTGTCTTGAGAACAACTCTGCAAAGAACGGGTCAAAGCTTGTTTTGCGTCCGGATTTTGACGGACCTGCCGCTGAATGGGTATTTTTTGATCTAGGTACTCAGCGTTCTTTTATACCTGTAATTCAGAATACAAACAACCCGGCGGCCGGAAGAAAACTTGAAGATGTTCTTGATGTTAATTATCCTGCGAGACATCAGTATTTTAATTCCGTAAAATCAGATCAATTTGCTCAGGATAATGCCGGCAATAAGATGGTTTCAATTTTGAATTCTTTTAAAATGGCTGACCAGTGGTCTGTTATAAAAGATGTAATTTCTAAAATAAAACCGAATAATGATTTGAGCGCTAAGAGAGCTGTTCTTGCCGAGCTTGTAAAAGTTGATATTAAAAAAGGTTCAAACTTTTTAGAAAAGGCTCTTGCGAATAAAATGAGAGAATCAATTGAAAAAGAAGCTTTGACTGAGAAAGATGAAGTAAGTAAAAAAATGATTCTTGATATTGCGAAAAAAATATAAGTTTTATGTTTCTTTAATATGCAAAGCCTGATAAGCTATACTGATTAGTTTATCAGGCTTTGCCGAAACCTCTATGTAAAAACCCGGCTGATTGCTTTTTTTGTTCTAAATCCATTATTTCCTGTTCGATATTTACATTTCGTTGAGAATTAAATTTCTTCATCTCGGGTAATTTTTTGCAATAAAACTTGCGTTATTCCGTTATAAACTGTGAGCCTTAAGGTGCGGGATTAACGAAATTGAAAAACAGAATCAGTCAGTTCTACAAAGAAGAAAGACCAAGAATGGTGGCATTCGTCAGGAAGCTGATCAGTGATGTGTCTGACCGTGACGGTGAAGATATTGTCCAGGATGTGATATTGTCAATCTGGAATTCGGCCGATGCTTCACCGGTTGAAAATCTGTCATCATATGTCTATAGGTCATTGCGCAACAGAGTCATTGATGCTTTTAGAAAAACAAAAGACGATGTTTCTGTAAATGATAAAGTCTGTGCTGATTCCGGTGTTACTATTTCGGATTTTTTATATGATCTGAAGTACAGCGTAGAAGATGAATCGGAGCGGAAGGAAATCAGCCGGCTGATTTTTGAGGCTCTTGATCTTTTACGTCCGGATGAACGAGAAATAGTCTGCCTGACTGAATTTGAAGGCAAAAGTTTCAAAGAGTGCTCAAATATTCTTGGTGAACCGGTCGGTACTCTTTTATCGAGAAAATCGAGAGCGTTAAAGAAAATGGAAAACATTCTGCATCAGATAGGATTTTCAAAGGAGGATTATTATGAAGAATGAAAGAAGAGCGGTTAAAGTACTGAAAATTGTCGGAATGGTAATCGCGGGGGCAGTCGGCGCATTGCTTCTGGCAGGACTTTTCGGTTTCATTTTTATGCATCTATGGAATTGGCTGATGCCGGATCTTTTCGGAATTAAAACAATAACATTCTTTCAGGGTGTTGGACTGGTGATTTTATCAAAGATTCTTTTCGGTAGCCTCAAGCATCATCCCGGCAGACATATTGGAAAACACATGTCGCGTAAAATGAAAATAAGATGCGGCCAGTTGGGGGATTTGCCGCCCGAAGTCGCAGAGAATTATAATGAATACTGCGAGTATTGGGAAAAAGAGGGTTCTGAAGGTTTCAAAAGATATATCAGCAAAAACAGATCAAACGGAGAATGAGGTGAAAAATATTAATCAATAAAGTTAATGAATCCGCTTTATGGGATATTGCCGAGAATTCATCGAAATGGATTGTGTGTTCTGCTCGCAACAAATAGACAAAAAGAAGCCCCGGGGGGTACTCGGGGCTTTGAAATTTATGAAAACGTCTAAGTAATGATTACCAGACGGTCTCAGCGTTTGAAAACGTGTCTTCTTTCCGGATAAGTGTACCAGTCTTTATTCATAGTTCCTTTTGATTCATACCATGACTCAAAATTCTTATATGCTGTATAGATCCCGTTAGTTGTGCCTTCATACGGCCACTGCCAATCTTCAGGTATCACTATCGCCCAAGGGAAGTTCTCGCTGTCAACAAGAGCTCCGGTATAAGTTGTGTTGAATGCCGGAATGTGAACTTCGCCTCTCCATGAATCATTATTAGGAACGATGAACGGATCAAAAGGCATTGAGCCGAGATCTTTTGCGCTTATTCCTTCAGGATATTCAACTACAGTTGTTTTTTCCGGAACGTCGATATAAGCGTATCCTTTTGCGGTATTGCAGTTCCAGTCTTCTTTGGTATATCCGTTTGCGCGGAAAGGTTCGTGAAGATTCGCATAAATTACATGATCTTTTCCTGCTATACGGATAGCGAATTTATTGTGGTATCCTGCGCCTGCTGCTAAAGGCTTGGTGATTATTTCAATCTTTGTTGTTTTGCCTTCAGAGTTAACATACTGCTTGTATGTAACTTTTACTACCGCATCATTGAAGTCAGCATCGCCTTTCTTTGTTCCATTGTCATAATTGTCTTCGAATGCAAACACGTAAGAAGCAGTGTTGATTGCCGCAACTGACGCATCATTGTTATTTACATCTGTTCCTTCATTCGGAGCGAGAATTCCGTCGCCGTCATTATCTATTCCGGTAGGTTCGCTCTGCTTTTTAAGAACAATCTGGCCGTCTATTAAAGAGAGACCTGAAATGTCTTTGCATACAACAGGTTTTGCTTCTTCATAACCGTTAGCTTTAACAATTATTGAAACATATCCTTCGGCTGTATTGATCGGAATTGTTCCGTCAATTTTTCCATTTGCATCAGAAATCAATGAAGTAATGACTTCTGTTGTTTCATTGAAAGATATAATTTCGCCTGCGGAATTTTTTACCACGTCGGTTACTTTAACTATCTGGAGCACCGCGCCTGGTATAACTTCGCTTGTTTCCTGATTTTTGATATAAACATCAAATGCAACCTGCTGAACTGTTGAAGGAGGCGTGTTGTCGTCAGTCTCTGCAGGTGTTCCGTCAACGACGTTGCGTAGAACTGCAATTCCTGATTCCAGTTTAGCTATGAGATCAGCGAGAGAGTTTGCTGAAACGGTATAAGTGTAGGTTTTAATTTCGCCGTTTTTAAGATATTCGAAATCGATATAAGCATTTACTGATCCTGCGACATCGGAAATGAATCCTGCGAATGATGCGTTTCCGCTTGAATCGGTTTTAGGAAATTGAGCTATCACGACTCCATTGGAATCTTTAATTGATATTGACGCACCTGCGATAGGTTTTGAATCTCCGCTGGTGTTGTCGGTCACGTTTGTTGTGAGGTTGTAATATGTTGTGTCGGCATTATCAAGCGTAATCTTTGCTATAGCATTTTGGATGTCGGAGATCGAAGTGACGTTGATTGTTTCTGTAGTATATCCGTTTGCGCTGATAACTACTGTTGCAGGAGCGGTGTTTTCTGAAAGTTCGGAATTGAAAGATATGCTTCCGTCTTCTGCTGATGTGATCTGGAAAATAATATTTCCCGATGAATCTTTTACTGTGATTAATGCGCCGGAAACGGCATTTCCGGACTCATCGAGAACGGTTCCTGATAAATCAACCGGAACTTGGTTAGTTTCAGGACTTTCAGGTGTAGTGCCGGGGGTATTGCTGTCGGGAATAGATGGTTTTCCGCCGGGTTTGTCTGTAAGATCGACTGTGTCGCTGCCGCCGGATCCGCCGCCGCAATAAGTCATAGTGAGTATTGGAGCAAGTAATAGAACTAATATGAAGAACCTTATACTTTTCATATTTTTACCTCCAGATACTATTAGCAATAAGTGTGCCATCTGGAAAATAATTTCTTAATTAATATTTATGGATTTGGTGTACATATTTGTGAATATGACTATTATCGGGGGACATAATTAGTGAGAATTCTTGTTTGATGCAGTTATTTGCAGTTTCAAATATCTCATAATGATACTTGATTACGTATCGTATCATTATGATACCATATGTGAAACAAAATATCATTATGAGACAAAAATATGATTTGTCTCATAATGAAAGAGAATGAAATCTTTAAAGATAAGTTTTCATTAAGTTTCTAATATTTTCAGTAAATTCTTCGTAAGTAAAATTTCCTGCATTTTGCGGTTCAATGAAGTTAACAGTGATTTTCGTAAACGGTCTGATAAACTTTGCACCGGAAGGGTAGGCTTTGTAGGCGCCTTTTATGACAATTGGTACGACCGGAATATTAAGTTCTTTGCTCAATATCGCAAAAGTCTTTTTGTATTCTCCAAGTCGGCCGTTTTGAGTTCGTGTGCCTTCGGGGAAAATTACTACATTGCATTTGTTGCGAAGTACTTCACCCATTTTCTGAATCGTATCTTTGAGATTTGAATTGATATCAACCAAAATAATGTTTGAGCGTTTCGCGAGAAATTTGCGAAACGGTGTATTGAAGTGTTTCGCTTTTGCAAATATATAAGTTTTTCTCAAAATTTCAGGAGATAGAACCGAGGCAAGCAGAATCCAGTCAATATTGCTTTGATGATTGGGAGCGATAATAACAGGTGAAGTGATATCAATTTTTTGTACATTCGTTTCTATGCGGCAGATAATATTAATGAAAATTTTAAAGAAATTTCTGAGTGCAATATGCGGCCAGCGGCTTTGCGGTATTGCTTTCATTGAATCGCTATTAAGTATTGTCTTCCAGTCGCTGATTTCTTCTGTTATTTCCGAATTGCTGTTTATTACGAATTCTGCAAGCGATTCGGGTGTTGTCAGCTTTGAAGCGCTTTCATCTTCAATTTTAATTCCGAAACGTGTTTTAATAAAAGAGATCAGTGCTACCTTGTCGAGAGAGTCCATTCCAAGATCAAGTTCAAGATGGTTTCGAGGTCTTACGGATATTTGCTTAGTATTTTCGATGTAATCTTTAATCAGGATGTATTCTTCACTCTCCGGCTGGTTTGAATTGTCCTTTTCTGCAGTCTGCTTTGATGTAGAAATATCTTTGAGTTTGAAGCGCTGAAGTTTTCCAAGCCTTGTCCGCGGCAGTTCGTTTTCCGTAAGAGAAAAGCTTAATATCTTTTTGTATGATGAAGCTGACTTGTTGTAGCTGTCGATGATGTCCCACTTGAAAAATTCATGAATATTATGAATGCCGTTTTGTTCTATTTCAGTCAGATCCGGCACTATTAACGCTTTCAGTATTCCATTATCAAGGAATATGCCGCATTCTTTGATGAAGTGAGACCGTGAAAGTTTTTCTTCTATCTCTTCCGGGTTGATGTTTTTGCCGTTTTCGAGAACGATTGTTTCTTTTATCCGCCCTGTCACAAAAAGAAAATTGTTTTTATCTATATATCCGGAATCACCTGTGTGCAGCCACCCGTCTTTTATAATTTTATCAGTCTCTTCGGGTTTATTGTAATAACCCTTCATTACATTTCTTCCGCGTGCGCAAATTTCGCCGTTTTCAATTTTTACTTCCATATTAACGACTATTATTCCGGCACTGCCGAGACGGATTTGGCCCGGGCGGTTGCAGCTTATCATGGGAGCCGTTTCAGTCATTCCGTATCCTTCAAGCATTTCGAATCCGAGTGTTTTAAAAAAAATTGCCGATTTAATATCCAGTGCGGCTCCGTCTGACACAAGATATCGCATCGATCCGCCGAAGGCTTTGTGTATTTCTGAAAATATCTTTTTTGAAAATTTCCGGGAATTAAGTACGGATGCGGCTTTGAAAAATACTCTTGCTATGAAGCGTGCGTCAATTTTTTGCTTAATCCCTTTCATCAGCTGCTGGTATAGGCGCGGTACTCCGATTAGAAGAGTTATTTTTCCGTCTTTTAATGTATTTTTTATGTCGTCGGGATTCATTGATGGTGCAATTACCACCGTAGCTCCCACGTGAAGAGGTGCAATTATGGTTCCGGTCAGAGGAAATGAGTGATGAAGCGGAAGAAGAATCATTACTCTGTCGGATTCTATGAATATTTTAGCGTCATCATGAACAGATTCGATGTTTGATTGAATATTATCATGGGTCAGCATGACTCCCTTTGGGGAACCGGTTGTTCCTGAAGTGTAAATGATGAAAGCAGTATCAAAATAATTCTTTGGTTTGATTTCATCTGCTTTTTCGTTCTGATAATTGATGTTTAATGTGTCAAAATTCAAGAGAGCAGGTTTTTTGGATGCAATATCGGATACTTTTTGAGCCTTTTTGACCGTCTGATCCGAGCAGAAGATATAATCAGGTTCGCAGTCATTTATTATGTAAAGTATTTCCTCTTCGCTTGATAGAAAATCTACCGGAACGGAAATGCCGTTTTGTTTTATTATAGCATAAAAAGCGTAAATCCATTCCGGCCTGTTTTCGGATAAAATTACGGCTTTGAAAGGTTCATTTTTGAGAAGTCCGGCTATTGCAGAAATATTTTTTAAAAGATCCGTGTAGCTCACTTCACCGTCTTTATGAATAATTGCCGGTTTCGGGTGGTTTAATATCTGCATTTTTTCTCCATTTTGCCCGAAGGCGGAGACGTCAGTAGGTGTTAATCTTGATAATGTGTCAACGTCGTTATTATAAGGTATAAAATATTATCAAATAAGGCAATTTGATTATTCTATTTATTATTTTACGGTTAACTGATAATTCGATTTTTAAGTTGAACCCTGCTATATCTCAAAAAATGGTAAATCAAAGAATTTGTTGACAGTTATTAAGTTTAGGATAAATGAATGCGTATGAACAATTTATTTTGGCATTATCTTAAAAAAACATCAGGTTTACTTCTGTTTGCATTCGTTCTGATTTCTTGTCAAAATGACGAAGAAATTGAAGGTTCAAGCAAATTTCATATAATATCATACGGCGATGGATTTGTCGGATATTATATTGTTGATGATGAAGACCCTGTAACCTTTTCCGTGTCCGAAATGAAAGATTCATCATATACGCTTTCCGTAAATTTTGTTACACCGGAATCTTCAATCTATATTTTTGCAAAGGCTGCGTCGAACGCCACTGAGAGTATTTCGATAATGCTTTATGACGACGGAAAACTGCTTCAGTCTAAAAGTGCTTATAAAGTCGCGGACGAAAATCTAATTAATGAAATTTCTTATACCGATTTTGTTTCTGATAAGGAATGAATTGGATTAAGCTAATTATCTTCTTCTGAATTTCTAAGGAAGTGCCGATGTTGTCATTGAAAAATAAATTAATTCTAATTATTTTATTCACCTCATCTGTTTTTGTTTCTATTAATCTTTTTTCCGGCGAAACAGCATCTGATAATCCGAATATGATTGCCAGTGTCGGCATTGCAATTCTCGCGGCAACTGTGGTAGCGTTTATATCTCATTTGTTCAAACAGCCTCTTCTTCTTGCGTACATTATTGCCGGCGTGATTATCGGACCTAAACTTGGTTTCGGTTTTATCGAAAAAGCTGAAGATATTGAAACAATTTCGCATTTTGGTTTAATTCTCCTCCTTTTTCTGATAGGTCTGGAAATTGACGTCAAAAAGCTGAAATGCTCAGGCAAGTCTCTAGTAGCGGGAGGCGTAACTCAGTTTCCTGTTTGCGCTCTTTTAGGATCTGCTTTCTTTCTACTTCTCGGTTACTCGGCTCAGGGCGGAGGATATGATTTATTTTATCTTGCCGCATGCTGCGGATTGAGCAGTACGGCCATTGTTGTAAAACTTCTCTATGGAAAATTCGAACTCGATACACTTGCAGGACGGCTCACTCTCGGCATACTGGTCTTTCAGGATATCTGGGCAATAATACTTCTCGGCATTCAGCCGAACCTTGTAAATCCGGATATTCTGAACATTCTTCTGTCATTCGGCAAAGGGATATTTCTTGTTGCAGTCAGTATGCTTGTCAGCCGTTATGTTCTGCCCAAGCTGTTTAAAACAATCGCTAAAATACCTGAGCTTGTTTTGATTTCTTCACTTGCGTGGTGTTTTCTTGTCTGCGGTTCCGCCGCACTTCTCGGTCTTTCGCAGGAAATGGGCTCTCTTATTGCCGGAGTTGCGATTTCAACATTTCCTTACAATCTTGATGTTATCGCAAAAGTCGTTAATATACGCGATTTTTTCATCACTTTGTTTTTTGTATCGCTTGGAATGCGAATTCCGAATCCTTTTGAAAATTTATCTGTTCTCGGAATTGCCGCAGCCGCTTCGGCGTTTCTTGTTTTGTCGCGGTTTCTTTCTGTATTTCCGGTTCTTTATTCTCTAAAGAACGGTTTGAGGGTAAGTCTTCTGACTTCTGTGAATCTTGCGCAGATAAGTGAATTTTCCCTTGTTATCGCTTCACTCGGTTTAGCTCACAGTCATATTTCCCAGGAAACGATGTCTGTTATCATTTTCGTTTTTGTAATAACTTCTGCCCTTTCAACCTACATGATTAAATATAATGATTCCATACAGAAAGCAGCATCATTTATTTTAAGGAAGGCCGGTTTGAAGGAAATTTCTTCACCAGTTCATGATGATGAAACGACACCCGGCAAAGAAATTGCGATTTTGGGTTTTCACAGAATGGCGAGTTCGCTCTTGAGTGAAGTGCTCGGTTCAAAAGAAAACGATTCATCGCTCAAGGACAAAATCGTTGTAGTCGATTTTAATCCCGAAATTCACGAGTCGCTGCAAAGCGTCGGAGTTAAGGTGGTTTACGGTGATATCAGTCATCTTGACACTCTTTATCATGCAGGAATTCATGATGTGAAAATTGTCGTATCAACCATCCCTGATACGATTTTGGTCGGAACTGATAATCTGAAAATAATACGCCACATGCGTGATGTGTGCCCGAATGCGAAAATAATCGTTACCGCTGAGAGTATCGAACGCGCGCTAAAGATGTATGCGGAAGGAGCGGATTATGTTTTTATTCCGCGCGTTCTTGCTGCTGACAGGCTGATGAGTGTTATAGGCGGAATTCTCACCGATTCAAAAAAGATGAAAATGGAAATTTCAGAAGAAATTGAATTGTTGAAATGCAGAAGCGAGATAATAAGATAAAATCTTTTTCTTTATCCCGCTTCCTTTCTTTTATTTGTTAAAGGAACCTGCAGAGTGCCGGCCTGTTTTGAGATAATAAATTATATCTTCCATATGAACAGTTTGCGAAGAAAGCTCTTCTGCAGTTGCTGTAAGTTGTTCCGATGCGGAAGCGTTCTGCTGTACTACAGAGTTTAACTGCTGGACGGCGCTGTTTATCTGCTGAATTCCGTTTGCCTGTTCTCCGCTGGCCGCGTTTATTTCTGCAACGAGCTCGGATGTTTTCTGAATGTCGGGTACGAGTTTGTCGAGCATTTCGCCGGCTTTTTCTGCGACTTCAACGCTTGATCCCGACAGTTCACGGATTTCAGCCGCAGAGTTTTGTGAGCGTTCGGCGAGTTTCTGTACCTCGCTTGCAACAACCGCGAATCCTTTTCCGTGTTCACCTGCGCGTGCGGCTTCGATTGATGCGTTAAGGGAAAGAAGATTCGTCTGACGGGCGATTTCCTGAATTATTGATATTTTTTCTGCGATGTTTTTCATCGCAGAAACCGTTTGTTTTACAGTTTCGCCGCCGCCCTTGGCGTCGGAGGCAATTTTTATTGCGATCTTTTCTGTTTCCCGCGCGTTTTCTGCGTTCTGCCGAATCGTCGCAGTCATTTCTTCGAGCGAAGATGAGACTTCTTCGACGCTTGCAGCCTGTTCGCTGGCTCCCTGACTTAGCTGTACGGAAGATGTTGAAATCTGTTCCGCGCCGCTTCTAACTTCGCTTGAAGTAGTGTCTATGCGTTTGATGATGCCGAGAATTGATCTGATTATCATTAGCGCAAGGATTAGAGAAAACAAAATGGATATACCGATTACTGCTGAAGAAATTGCGTCGATTCTGTTCTTTAAAGTATTGCTTTCCTTAAGTGCTTCCTGTGCCATAGATTCATTGAGTTTAACGGTTTCGTCGACGTATGGTTTTATCTTTTTCGCGTAAATAACTGCATTGTTAAGGCGGAAATATTCAACCGCCTCTTTTGTTTTTCCCTGATCAGCGAGTTCAAGTGTTTTGTTCAAATGAGGTTTATATTCTTCCATTCCGGTGGTTAGGAGATTCATGAGTTCTGTTTCCCGTTCTCCCGGAGATGTTTTTTTGTAGTCATCAATGCTTTTGTTGTAAATCTGTAGATTTGTTGTGATGGCGTCATTCATTGCTTTCTGAATTTCTTTATCAGTGTTTGCAATGTAGTAAAGACCGGAAACCCTGACGGTAAGAATTGATCTGTCGATGTTATCTGCGATACGGATTCCTTCAAGATTATTTGAGTACATCTCATTAATTTTCGTGTTCATCTGTGATATACCCCAGATGCCGAAGAGACCTACGCAAAGCGTAAAAAAAGTCAGAATTGAAAATGAAAAAACAAGTTTGCCTTTGATTCCAAGTTTCATGATGAATACCGTATTATATGATTTGTTGGAATTTTGAATTCCTATAGTCTATTTTCGGTATTTAATAGAAGGATTATGAATAAATAATGCAGTTTTGAGTTTATTTAAGATCAGCCCTGGGCAACGATTTCTTTTGTGAGATTCATGTAATCAACTGCGCCGTTGCTGTCGGATTTGTATTCGAAAATAGTCTTTCCCCAGCTTGGAGCTTCCTGCAGTGCAACATTTTCGCGCACAAGAGTCTGGTATAGCTTTCCGGGAAGACGCTCGTCCGTTTCGCTTAATACTTCGCGGTTGATTGATTTTGCCGCATTGTACATCGTGCCGATGATGCCTGTTACTTCAATTCCCTTGTTCAGGCGCTGTTTTACCATCTGAACTCCTTCAAACAGGTTATACATTCCGTGAAAGGGCAAAAATTCAAGCTGAAGCGGAACTATAATTTCCGAAGCATAGGTCAGTGCGTTTAGAGTAAGTATTCCGAGAGAAGGCGGGCAGTCGATGAGAACATAATCGTATCCCTTAACCTTTTCCATCACCTCTTTCAGAAGAAATTCTTTCGCAGGAAACGGGAGAAAATCGAGATCCTTGAGATCGTTTTTTGATGGAAGAATATCTATTCCGTTTCTGTCGATTTTGGCATCGTCAAAACTCACTTCGCCTTTTAAAGCTTCAAATATCGTAAACTTGACATCGCCTGCGGACAGTCCGAAGTGGTAGGTTGCCTGCGCCTGATGATCGATATCGATTACGAGAACTCTTTTGCCGAGAATCTGCATTGCCGCAGCAATATTTACGGTGCTGGTTGTTTTTCCGACTCCGCCCTTGTTGTTAAGAATGGCAATTGTTCTCATGATTCCCCTTCGGTGAAAAATACATGATAAGGGAACAATTTGGAAGGTATTTGTCAAGGGATTAAACAAAAGAGTTTTGAAGGCTTTGAATTAATGTGAGATGAGTGATTATTTTTCATATTTTTGCGAAAAAAAAATCTGAAATACGTATTAATTATTGTTTGTTAATTCCATTTGCTTCCCTGCCGGATTTCTTGTCTGTTCTGTCAGTCCGGCAGGGGGCCTCCTTTTGATTGACAGGCTTTTTGATTAAGGGCAAATTGTATTTGACGGAATTGTTGCAATTATAATTATAGTACTATACAAACGATAAGGAGATTTATATGGCAGATCAGAAAGAACTCAATCAAAAAGCGCAGGCCATTGATTCTGCCATTGCGCAGATAGAAAAACAGTTCGGAAAAGGGTCGATAATGAAACTTGGCGATCAAAGCGCCAAAGTTAAGGTCGATGCGATAAGTACAGGTTCGCTTGAATTGGACATAGCTCTGGGAATCGGCGGTATTCCTAAAGGAAGAATTATTGAAATATACGGCCCTGAGTCCTCGGGTAAAACGACTTTGACTCTGCATATAGTTGCAGAATGCCAGAAAGCCGGCGGTATGGCTGCTTTTATCGATGCAGAGCATGCTCTTGATCCGGTTTACGCGTTGAAGCT
>JAKPJF010000167.1 GCA_029554345.1 Spirochaetota bacterium
TTCATCATTGCTTTTCGGAAGAATTTCAACATCCCAGTGACCCTCGCTTATTCTTCCTGCTCCGCGGCTCAAGTTTCTTACTGATGACAAAATCACATAAGTTAATAATCCGAAAAGAAGAATCATCAAAACGCTTATTGCACCGACATACGCCACCATTTTTTTAAACAGATTGCGGTTTTCAGTTTCGTATGAAAGATTATCTTTACCGACTTCAAGAAGCGCGATTACTTTTCCGGTTTTTGAATAAACAGGTCCCACGCCGTAAAACCATGTCCCCCACGCATCGGTGCTTTTCTCAATCTCAACACTTCCCTTTTCAGCCCTTTTGTAAATTCCTTCGGGGTCATTAAGATAACTAAAAGGATGAAATGCGGTGATTCCGTCATTCAAAAACATCATCGAAGAAATATTGCCGTTTTCAATTCCGTGCAGAGCAAAGTAAAACCCGTAATTCCATGAATCAGAATTATTGTTCAAAGCAGAATGAAGATCCTGCCTGATTGATTTATAGCCGTTATTCATATAATCAGAAACGGATTTTACATTTTCAATATCATCAGGATTAATTGAATGTGCCATCTGCTGAACCATATAAGCAATTTTGCTTTTCAGCAGATCTTCGTGACGTGATGACATGTTACGGTATATAAAAAGCGAAGCCATCGCAATTGAAAACACAATGAGAGGAACAAATACCAGCTGTTTGACTATCAGGGAAATTTTGCGCTTCATAATGTTTATATAAAAGTATATTATTGATGACAAAAAAAGTAAAACTGATATCACAAGAATTATCTGGAGTAATATCAAAGTAAATATTGCATAAAAACTTCTTGATCCGGCTTCTCTGTTATAAGCCACCTTCCCGTCAATCAAACCTATTACGCTGTTGTCACGGCACGTAAAGATTTCACCTTTTGAGCTTATTGAAAAACGGTAAAAAGGAAAACCCGCAGATATATTATCAAAAGCAACGATATCTTCAGGGGAGAATATATTTTCCGTTTTTTCACCGTCAAAAACATATATCCCGGCATTTGCGATATCCGTGAAATATATTTTTTTATTGAATACGGAAATATCCCATGGAACAAATGTTTTGTCCGTTTCACCCGAATAAGAATAAACGGTTTCTTTTCTGCCGGAATTTATTTTATAAATCTCGCCGCGCTTCGTCGAACAAAATAATGAAGAATTATCACCGCTGACAAAAGAAATGTATGCCGCGGCTGATTTCATTGAAAAGATTCTATTTGATGATATCTGTGAAGTTCCCGATGAATAATATTCAATGATTCCTTCTTCATCAACTTCGTACCAGCGTATTGCATTGCTGTCGCCAGAGAGTTTCTGAAGCGAACCTCTTTGAACAAGATATGATTTCTTTTCGCCTGAAGAATACTCTCTT
>JAKPJF010000169.1 GCA_029554345.1 Spirochaetota bacterium
AAAAAAATATCTTACGAAAATTTTTCATCTTCATTTTCATCCGATAAGTTTCTGTCCGTTTGGAAAGATCATAACGCAAGCATTTCTGAAGATATTTCGTCGGTAATGAAAGGCCGCGGAATTACCGTTTCTTCCATTGAAATAGGAAGTCCTGTTTTCCCATCTGATGAACGTTATGCGGAGGTTTCGCGATATGCCGCTGAAATTGAAAAGACCGAATTATTTACGGCTGTTTCCCGTGAACGTGAAGCTTCGGAAAGAAATATGACCGAATACAGGCTCAAGAAGTTCGGTGAAGAACTGGACATAATTTCATCCAGAATAAAGGATAATCCTTCTTTATTGAAATATCTCATTTTTAAGAATTTTTCCGGCGGAGTTAATCCCGCGCTTTATGATTTAAATTCAGCCGGTTTTATTGACTCGTTAATGGCTGAAGAAAACAAAGCTGTCTCAGGACAGAAGAATGATGCGAGAAAAGATATTGACAATTTCAAGTGATATTATTCCCTTAACCGAAATTACGAAGATATTATGTTTATATAAGGAGAATTTATGCCTTGCGGTAAAAAGAAAAAAAGAAGAAAGATTGCTAATCACAAAAGAAAAAAGAGAAGAAGACTTAATAGACACAAGAAGAAGTAATTTACGGGAGCAAGTCTCCCGTTTTTTTATCAAATTAATTAAGTGCGGGGCTTATGCGGGGTAAAACCTTTCGGGATCAAAACAAGGTCGTTGAGGAAACAAAATCCAGAAATGATTATTGGAAGCGCAGACCTTCTGAAATAAGAGGTTATCAAAAAGCTTTTTATATCAATGGAACGGACGGATCTTACGTACGTGTTGATTATAATCTCAAAGATAAAAAAATCCGGCTTTATGTTGAAGACGCTTCTGAAGGCGGAATAGCTTATTATTCGGTAATTTCCAAAGGAAATATCGAAGTAGAAAAGAATCTCGCCACAGGCCGAAGCGGAAACCTTTCTCATAAATTTCAGCCGCTTGCATCCCTAATCGCCACTTTGCCTCATAAAGAAGTTGTTAGCATGTTTGGTGACTGTTACGGTATATCGAATGCCTTCAAGGACATAAGAGATGCTGTAAAACGCAAAAAACTTGAGCAGACCCGTGAAAAATATTTCGTCGAAGGTAAAAGAGCCCCTCTATTCGGAAGTTTCAGTTCAACCAAACACTTATCGTGGATTGATGTAATAGATGTTATTATTGCCGCCGGAGCCGGTTTTGCAATTTACAAGCTTTCCGGTTCTCATTATCAGCCGTCCGGTGCTGTCGTTGCTTTTCTTGGAATAATAGCCGGGGGAGTTGATATTCTTATGCGTAAGCGTGAACCTATTTTTTCGAAAATAATTCTGCTGTTGACTTCAGGAGCAGGTCTTTATATTTTCGGAAGATTTTTTGACTAAAAATAGTACTTGAAAAAAAACTCTCAAGGTAATATATTAAGTGCTCTGATGTTTCAATTAATGCAGGAAGAGTCATATGTTTAAAAAGGCTGAAAAATCATCTTTATCTTCAATGCAGGTTGTATGTTTTAAGATAGGATCCGAAGAATACGGAATTGAGATTCTGAAGGTTCAGGAAATTCTTAAACTTCCCAAAATAACAAAGCTTCCGAAATCAGCCGATTTTATCATTGGGGTAATCGACTTGCGCGGTCAGGTAATTCCTATAATTGATTTGAGCAAACGCTTCGGGATTTCCGATAAACAGGAATCTTCTAACATGAGGGCAATTGTCGTTGATATTAACGGAAAGAAAGTCGGCCTGGCTATTGATTCGGTCAGTCATGTTGTTAAAGTCGACAGCCGTGATATTGAACAGGCTCCGCCGATCGTAAAAGGAATTTCAGGCAAGTATATCGTCGGAATAGCTAAAGTCGAAAGCGGTTTTGTAGTAATTCTTGATATTAATCAGATTTTTTCACATGATGAGCTTGGCATTATCGGAAATATCAGAGCCGCTGTTTAATAAGCGGCTATAAGAATTGTTTCAATTTCATCACTGTTAAGAACTCTCGGCGCATTTTCCATAAAAGGATATTTCACTGCAATCTCTGCAATCGCCTTGAATTCATTTTTTGTTATTCCTGCTGATGATAGTCTTTGCGGAATATCCAGATTTATTCCTATTCTTCTTACTCCCTCAATTGCCTTGATTGCAGCTTCAATTACGGTTATTTCCTTTACGTCTTCATCCATAACTTTTGCCATCTGAACGTACTTTCCCGGTGACGATGTAAGGTTAAATTCCATGACATGCGGAAGAATGAGTCCCATCCATTTTTCGATAGGACTTGCGGTTTTAGAAGCAATCGCGCATGAAACCGACATTGTAACTGAAAGAGCAGAAAGAGAAAAAGCCGTACCTGCCAGAACGGATGCAACCGAAATAGGATAACGAAGAGATGGATTATGGTTGTCTCGGTAAGCATTTTCGAGATGTTTGAATAGAAGGTCTATGCTTTTGAGAGCATAAGTGTTGGTGAATTCACTTGTCACTTTTGATATTATTGATTCTGTAGACAGGGCGAGGGAAGCCATTCCTGTCTGAACGGTTGTTTCGTCAGAAGTATAGATAGCTATACCCGGATCAATAATGCTCGCGTGAGGATATAGATAATTATGCTGATAGACTTTCTTTTCACCGGTATGAATATCTGTGGCTATAAACATCGGAAGAATTTCCTGGCCGTAAAGAGGATTGGACGGGATAGTGACGAAATTTAAAGGCGGTTTGACTTCCGGGTTTTCATAAAGATCTTCACAGAAAAGATAGTTGTTTGTAAGCAGTGCAACGGCTTTCGCCGCATTAATGGATTCAGTTCCTCCGAAGCCGATTACAAGGTCGCAATTGGTTTTTTTAGTAAAAAACACGGCGGAATCAATGTATTCAGTGTTGGCTACAGTCGGGATTTCATCAAATACAATGGTCCCTATTCCGGCGTAATTCAAAGACTTGATAAATATTTCAAGTACCTTCTCAAGCCTGTCGAAATCAGCCGAAGTTATGATAATAACGGCACGTGAACCCATGCCGGATAATATAGCCCCGGAATTCCTTAAGACATCGGGTCTGATGTAAAGTTTTGTAGGGAGGTGAAAGTCAGGAAAAATCAAATCGCTCAAACCGTACCGCCTGAGAGTCTAGAAGATATTATTGAAACAGGTTTCAGTCTGTTCCAACAAAAAAAGCGGCATAAACCGCTTTCTTGTAAAAGTTCATCTAAGCAAAAATCAATTTCTGAAGAATCCGTCAATCATGCGCTCAGCAACATTCCCGAGTAATTTATCGTCAATTGCTCTGTCAAATTCGCCTGATGCAATTTTTTCTTTAAGCTCTTTAACTTTATCGGCTCTGATATCAGGAGATTCTTTAACAATCTGAGCCAAACGCGCTTCTTCAGCCGCCTTTAACCCTTCTTCGGATATCTGAACAGAATCAGACGCAGGTCTTACATTGTTGACCTGATAGTTCTGTTTTGGTTTTCGCGGCTCAATTATGCTGTTTACATTGCCGATTTTATCAATAACCATTTTTATCCTTCCCTTAACTGTTTACATTATCGGAAATATTTGTCAATTCTTTAATGATATTACTCATTTTTGGCGTTTCAGTCAAAAAAAAAGTGATTATGTCGCAAAAATTATATTTCATCTTCATCATCTATGTTTTTCGGATCATTATTGTCAATTGCGATTGCAAATTCGCCTTTTTCGGTTATTTTTGATTCTAAAATGCTTTTAGCCGTTCCGGTTATAAACTCTTCATGGATTTTGCTGATCTCCCTTCCTATCAGAATCTGGTTGTCGGGGAAAACTTCAGCAAGTGCCGTGAGCGTTTTGATAATGCGGTGAGGCGATTCGTATATGACGATTGTAGCGCTGATTCTCTTAAGCGAATTCAGTTCGTTTATTCTGCGTCCTGGTTTTTTGCTCAAAAAGCCTCCGAAGTAAATTTCTTTACCGGCAAAACCCGCAACGCTGGCGATTGTAGTTAAAGCCGATGCTCCGGGAAGCGGGATGACCCTTATTCCGTTTTTGCGGGCTTCGCTGGCTAGTTTGGATCCCGGATCCGAGATTCCGGGTGTTCCGCAATCTGTAAGATAGGCGGCAGAGCCTTCAGCTTTAATTCTGTCTATGAAAAATGAAAGTGAATTGTCCTTGCTGTGAGAATGAAAAGAGTATAGTTTCTTTCCGGTAATTTCATAATGATCGAGCAGTTTTTTGCTTTGCCGCGTGTCTTCGCACATGATAAAAGATGATTCTTTTAGAGTTCTAACAGCTCTGAAAGTGATATCTTCGAGGTTGCCTATCGGTCCGGCTACGATGTAAAGAGTGTTTTCGTTCATGGCTAAAAAGGCTTTTTTAGAGTAATTTTAGCAAGGAATAAATGATTGCATTTATTTTTTTGTCTTGCAAAATGCCGATGATAGGCGGATAAACTTTAGTATGGAAAGAAGGATGAAATGAAATTATTAATATTTATTGGTATGTTTGTTCCGTTTGTTCTGTCTGCGGAAATGAAAATTGATTTTCTGGTTGGTGATGTTTTTATCAAACCAAGAGGACTGAGTTCAGCCAAAGCCCAGCGTGGACAGATCGTGAATCCGGGTGATTCAATTGAAACAGGTGCAAAAAGCATGGCTGTTATTTCTACAGACGGCAACAAAATAACCGTCAGAGAAAAAACAAAGGTTATGCTTTCGGAAAGCACTGATTCTGCCGGAAAATACGGTTCACTGTCAGTTTTTGCCGGTAATGTAAATTGTAAGATGAACAAGCTGAAGAAGAAAGGCGGACAATATGAAGTCAATTCCGCATCAGCCGTTGCTGCTGTCCGCGGCACAGAATTTGACGTTTCTGTTGCGGATAACGGAGCTACTCTTCTTAATGTAAACGAGGGATCGGTCGTGCTGACCGGAATTGAAAAATCCGTAATTGTTGCCGCGAATCAGGAATCTACTGTTCCACTGGGATATGATCCGACTGAAGTTAAAATTCAGAAAAAACGCGATTGGAAGCTTTGGGCTGAAGAAAATAAAATTGCTCCGGGCAGAGAAAAGGAAGTTGTTAACGGAGCATTGATCCGTGCGAAGAAACTGGATGCCGACATTGTATTCCTTGAAGAAGAGATTGAGAAAAAAACGCTTGAAAAAGATGAATTTTTAAAGTACGCGAATGCCGCCGCTAAAAGCGGAAATATGAAACTGCGTGATGATTACTATGCTAAGTCGCATGAAGCTAAGCGCCAGGCGTATTCTGCGAAACTAAAAGCCTCTTATCAGGCTGATAAAATCGCTCTTGTTAAAAGTGTTGCGGACGGGGTTTTAGTCTGGGCAGAAGATAAAAACCCTCTGAGTGAAGATGTTTCGGCAATAGCCGTGATATATGAAAAACATTACAAAAAGTATATAAAGCCTGTTGAAGATGAGGCGGAAATGCGTCAGAAAATTATTGATAAAAGAAGAAAAAAGAGTGAGGGGAAATGAAAAATTTAAAGTATGTCTTGATTCTGTTTCTGGTTGCAAATGTATTCTCTTGTTTCAGTGATGAGAGTTCAGTGGATATTCAGGCCCGGATTGATGCTTTGGAAGAAGCGATCAACAGCAATGACTATGACGCGTTTCGTGACTGTTTTGATGAGACTGCTGTTAATTTCGACACGTATACTTCGTCAATGTTCTATAGTTTGACTGATAACGGATTAACTAATTACAGCTTCGGAACACTTGTAATCATAGGGAATAGTGTTAGCTGTACGGCAACAATTACTGGAGCAACTAACAGTGTTGAAACAACGACTTTTATCATGATTGAACGCAACGGTGATTATTATATACAGGAATGGAAAGAAGGCAGCACATTGATGTTCGATAAGAAGTAGTTTAATTTGTTTTGTTGATGTGGGAATATTTGATAGAGGTGCGTGTTTGTGCCTCTATTTTTCTATTATCTAGTATTATGATGTCAGTCAGTGGAATTAATTATTAAATGAGACGGCTTGTATGAAGATATATTCTTTTATTTTTTTATGTCTGGTTTTTGTTTCTGGATGTTCGAAGGCTCCTAAGGACGAAATTCTTAAGGATATTTACAGACTCGGTGAGGCTAAAACCTCTGCCGAAGCTGAAGCTTTTTATACAAAGCGGACAGTGGAATTAAGCAGAAAAAGCGATGCTGTTTCAGATATTCTTCTCTCATTTGAAAGAAAGATTTTCGTCAAGGGTTCAGAGTATGAGGTCAAAGACAAAAAAATTTCGGGTTCAGATGCTGTAATAGTTCTTAGGATAATAAAAAATCCTTCCATGAATTTAATAGGACTAGAGCTCGAAATTCCTTTCAAATATGAAGACGGAAAATGGAAAATTGACCGGTCGGAAGATATTGTTCCAATTTCGAGATAATTCATTTTTTGCGAAAATGGATTGACCTTTGTTTTCCATGTGATTTCCATTAGTCATGAAAAAAATAATCATTTTTTTATTTTTGGTTTTTGCTTTTTCAGGTATTGATTCCGCGGATATAATTGCATATCCCGTACCTTTTGATCCGTCTGTTCAAACACTTACAATTGATGATAAAAGCGGTGAATTGAGCGGAAATCTTGAAATTAATTTCCGAATATACGATATTGCCAGTGATCTGGTTTATTCCAGAAAATATAATTCTTTTCCGATCAAGTGGAAGGGCTATAATAACAAAGGCGGTAAAATTGCGGCAGGATTTTATATTATAAAAATTGATGTGATAAATGATATTACCGGCGAAAATTATAAGAAGATTATACGCATTCTGGTAAAGAAAAAATGAAAAAACTCTTCATCATTACCGCAGTTCTCATATGTTCAGACGTTTACAGCGCCGGACTCGGCGTCAGGGGAGCATTTACGCGTAACTGTTTTATCGGTTCTGAATATATTGCATCAGGCAGATCTTGTGAATCATACTCGGATGATGTTTATTCGGTTTACTGGAATCCTGCCGGTCTTATATCCATTTATAACAAAAAAAATCTGACAGCCGATGAGATTCGTAAAAAGGCCGATAAGGGAGAAATTGAGGATATTTCCGAAGACGATATCCGGAAGATGGATGACAATTCGAGAAAAGGCTTTTTGCAGTTGGGATTTACTGCTTCAAGTATTGATATCGACCGCCGTTCGCTTTTTGCTGCTTCTGCTTTCAAGTTTTTTAATGGTGTTATGGCAGTCGGCGCTTATGCTATAAATTCGCCCGATATTGAAACCCGTGATGAATCAGGAAATCTTACCGGTAAGACTTCATATACTGCAGCCGTCGCATCTATTTCGTACGCTTTCGAATCTAAACTCGCCAATTTCGGATTTACCTTCAAGGGGTTATCTGAGAATATTGACGGCGATGCATATTACGGTGCTGCAGGTGATGCAGGTGCTCAGTTTTATATTTTACCGATACTCAAGATTGGAGTAGTTGCTCAGGATTTGGGCTTATTCATGTACGGCGGTTCAATCGAAGGAGATAAATATGATTTCGGTTCACCATTGATCCGCGGCGGTTTGTCATTCTCGAATGCAAGCAGAACGGTTATTCTTTCGGCTTCGACAGTCAGAAGGCTAGAATCGGATTCTTTTGCTTTCAATATGGGATTTTCTTACTATATGGATTCCGTTTCTTTTATGACGGGGCTTGCCGATAAATGTCTGACTGCCGGTGCTGTGATTTCCATTTCGGGAAAATATGAATTTTCATACGCTTTTTCAGTTGATCCGGTTGATCTCGGATATAATAATTCGGTTTCTCTTTCGGCGGTATTTTAATGACGTCCAAAGTCAGAATTATGGGGATTCTCAATGTCACCCCTGATTCATTTTATGACGGCGGAAAATATAATAATCTTGATTCGGCGCTTTTTCGCGCCGAGGAAATGATAAGAGACGGTGCCGATATAATCGATGTCGGCGGTGAATCAACGCGTCCGGGCTCGGATGAAGTTTCAGAAGAAGATGAGCTTTCCAGAGTTCTGCCGGTTGTCGAAAAAATTGTATCAGAACTCGGGGCTTTTGTCTCAATAGATACGATGAAATCCAAGATTGCGGATGAAGCCCTTGCTTTAGGTGCTAGAATGATAAATGATGTCAGCGGAAATGAATATTCCCGTGATATGCCTTTTATTGCGGCAAAACATAATGCATCGCTCGTTATAATGCACATGAAGGGAAAACCTAAAACAATGCAGGAAAATCCCGTTTATGGAAACCTTATAGAAGATATTTGCGCTTTTCTTTCAAAAAAGGCTGAATCGGCTATCGAAGCCGGTGTTAAAAAAGAAAATATTATTCTCGATCCGGGTATAGGATTCGGTAAAACGCTTGAAGATAATTATAGAATTATTTACAATGTCGGAAGCTTTAAAAAGCTCGGCTATGATCTTCTTATCGCGCTTTCGCGGAAGTCTTTGATCGGCGGACTTTATAAAAGTCCTGAGGACCGGCTTCCGGCTACGATAGCACTTAATTCTGCCGCGGTTCTCGGTGGCGCCGATATAATACGCGTGCATGATGTGAAAGCTCATAGACTTGCTTTGTCTGCTGTTGAAATGCTTGGGAAGGTGTGCTGAATGCCTCAGTTTTTTTACATAGCAATGATGAGAATATCTGAAGTATGGGATTATATGCGCGTTGCGGTGGATATCCTCCTCGTTGCAGTGCTCTTTTATTATGTTTACCGGTTTTTGTCTCATACCAAGGCTGTTCAGCTTCTTAAAGGGCTGATTGCCATTTTTATATTTTCAGTTATATCAAACAAACTTCAGCTTGATACAGTCAATTGGATAATAACAAATCTGACTTCATATTTAGTTTTGGCTGTAATCGTTCTTTTCCAGCCTGAACTCCGGCGTTTGATAAGCCAGTTTGCTCAGAGAAGCTGGCTCTCAGCATCTTTCAGTGAAGATGCCCTTCAGCTGGATGAACTTGTCAGTGCTGTAATAAGCATGTCTGAAGAGAAAACCGGCTCATTGATTGTAATAGAAAGAAACAGCGGTTTGAGAAATTATATAGAATCAGGCGTCGCAGTTAATGCGGGAATAAGCGAAGAGCTTATTCGTACGATTTTTCATCATAATACAGATTTGCATGACGGAGCGATTATTATTCAGCAGGGAAAAATTGCCGCTGCGGCATGTTATCTTCCGTTATCCGATTCAAAGCAGATAAAAAAGCATCACGGTGCGCGGCATAGAGCTGCACTTGGTATTGCCGAAGAAAGCGATGCGCTTGTCATTCTGACAAGTGAGGAGACCGGCGGCATTTCCATAATGGTAAACGGAAAATTATATTCAAAAATCAGACCGCAGGATCTGAAAAACATGATAATATATTTTATGAATCCCAAGACTGCTTATGAAGGGAAGTATTCTGTTAAATGAAAAGCATTGAGTTTTTAAAAACATTTTTTTCAAGGAAGAGCTTTATTCCGAAAATAGTGGCGCTTGCGTTTGCGGTTCTTCTCTGGTTTTACATCGGCAGCAAGAAAGTCGGAAGTGTTTCTTATAATATTAATGTTGTTCCGATTAATCTATCTGCGGATATGGTTGTGACGGAATTTCAAAAAAAGTCAGTCGTTGTTACTCTTCGGGGTAATAAGGAAGACATTAAAAATGTTAGCAAGAAATCCATTTCAGTTGAAGTTGATCTGCGTAATCCTGTAGTAGGAAAGCTTGCAAAGTATGATTTGAATATAAATTTTTCTGAACAGTATGATTCACTGAAATATGAGCTTTCTGATAGAAAGATGTTTGTTCTGGTTGATAGAAAGGCTGTTAAACGCGTTCCAATACGCCTGAAAATCGAAGGCAGCGTTGAAGAATCATTTGTTATTGTGAATACTAAAATTAATCCGGAATATTGTACAATCAGCGGAGCTGAGTCGGAAATAAACTCAATCGAAAGCGTAGAAACGGAACCTGTTGTTATTTCGGGAGAAAAAACTAATTTTAAAAAATCTGTGCGCATATTAGTTCAGGATCGGGAAAAAATCGGAGTGCAGCCTGAATTTGTTTCTGTAAATTTTATGCTCTCTCCTGAAAAAGATGTTATGAAAATCAACGTTCCGGTTACTGTCCGCGGAGCCGGTCATAATTACGATTATAAAGTATTGTCGAAAAATATTGATCTGTTTCTCAAGACTGAAGATGACAAACGCGTTGATGCGTCCGAAGCAGAAGCATATATTGATATGTCTTCATATGATGTGCGGTATGATCAGGATATGAATTCTGAAGGAGTTGCGATTAAAGATTTTCCTGTTAAGGTTATTTTTGAAAAGAGAAAAGATATTAATTTTGTGTCGATTGTTCCCGAAACAATCAGCGTTAAGATCCGCAGGAAATGAGGCAGTATGGGAATTCTTTTAGGTGTAAATATTGATCATGTGGCGACGCTAAGGCAGGCGAGAGGCGGTTCGGAGCCATCGGTAATTGACGCTGCTCTAATATGTGAACGCTGCGGAGTAAACGGAATAACGATTCACCTTCGGGAAGACAGAAGACATATTCAGGACGCCGATCTTTTTCAGATTAAAGAGCGCATTTCGATCAAGCTCAATCTTGAAATGGCGCTTTCTGATGATGTTATTTCCGTAGCAAAAAAGGCAAAGCCTCATATGGTAACGATTGTGCCTGAGAAACGAATGGAAGTTACTACCGAGGGCGGTCTTGATGTTGTATCTAATTTTGAAAAAATAAAGTCGCTCGTCGAGGATTTTAAACAATCAGGAATTGCATCATCCCTCTTTATCGAACCGGATATGAAAACAATTGATTTTTCACATAAAACGGGTGCGGAATATGTTGAGTTTCATACCGGAAGCTATTCTTTAAAAACAGAATCAAGCGAAATAGATTATGAGCTGAAACGCTTATATGACGCAGCGGCTGCTGCAACAGCTGCGGGTCTTATTGTGAATGCAGGGCATGGCTTAAATTATACTAACGTTATTCCCGTTCTCAAAATGGAAAAACTTCACGAACTTAATATCGGACATTCGATAATTTCAAGATCTGTTTTCACTGGTCTTGAAAGTGCAGTCATAGAAATGAAAAATATTCTGGACAGGGGATGATGTGAGCGTACTGGCTTTTATTCTCATATTTATAGGCGTTGTTCTGCTTATGTTTTTTTTGAAGATTGCTTTTGCAGTATTCCGTATGTTTTATTCTGTGAGAAAAATTTCCAAAAATGCTAAAAAAGCCTCATTTGCAAAATCAAATTATTCAAGACAGACAGGATCAGGGAGGATTATCGAGCTTGATAAAGATCAGTATAAGATCGATTAAACCCCTGCTGTGCCTGATGTGTCTGCTGATTTCTTTCTGTTCAAAAGAGAAAGGTGAGTTTGCGTACAAATTTGCCGATATGGACGGTTACCGCAGACTTGATTCTGAAGCAGAATTTTCCATCAATGATAAGATTCAATGGATTTATAAGTTTCCGAAGTCAAAAGAAATTCGGAAGCTTGGTATTGTTGTCCAGAAAAAAGAAACTGTTTGGGTTGATGTTTATAAAGATAAAGGTGTTGTTTTTCCCGCTTCGGGAATTTATTACGGTGAAATCGATTCGCTTGATGAAGGCCGTTACCGTATAACAGTTATGCAGCTTGAAGGTCTTGATTATAAATTCTATGATGCAATTGAAATAATTGTAAATGACTTTGAAGAGGAATTTTAGTGTTCAGTGACCATTTCGGAAATCCGATTGAACTCGATTCCGCTTCGATTTTCTCGCGCGGTTGTGCATATATTCTAGACAGAATATTTCTTGGAATATTCTGGCTTCTCTTGATATGGCTTGCAATATTTCTTCAAAAACTCGGAATATGGGATTCTCTTGCATCCGCATCTGATTCAATTTCATCCGAATCTTCATCAGGAAATGACCTTGGTGAAATTGCCATGACCATAATCATTTCAATATTGGTTTTTGTTGCTTATGCAATATTTTTATTTCCGGTTACATTGACTGAATATTTTTTAAAAGGACGTTCTCCGGGCAAGCTTATATGCGGAATAACTATAATCAGTGAAAACGGAGAAAGACCTTCTTTCTATCAAATATTTATGAGGGCGATTCTGCGGGATATAGAATCAATGTTCGGAGTTATTTTTATTCTCGCAACGCCGCGAAGACAGACATTTTATGATATTTTGTGTTCGACGGTTGTAAAGAACATGCGCAGAAAAAGAACGCGCATGCCTGATCTTAATTCTTCAAAAGGAGCTTTTGTTCTAGATTTCAGATATCAGGCAAAGGCAATCCTCTGGCAAAGGTATTATCTTTCCATGATTCCGCAGATTATTTCCGGTACTCATTCCGAGATTTATACAGTTTCAAAAATAATCAGGGTTCTTACAGATAATATCCCGCCTATGAAAAACAGATTTATGACAGAAGGTGATGATGCGGTTTTGCGGAATAAAAAAATTCTTGAGGATTTTTCCGAGGCACTTGACAGAGGAGGAGTCCAATGGGTGAGTCGCTGAGTAAATTTCTTTCGCGCCGTCCAGTTCTTGTCGATCCGAATTCCACACGTAAAAAGCCGCGTGATCTAAAGTCTTTTTATACTTTCTGGAAGAAAATGGATTCAACCGCTTCAGATATCTCATTCATCAGATCACGCTATTTTGCTCACGGGACTATCGCCGAAAGATATCAGATGTATGTAAAAACGGTAATTTCTTTTTTTAAAACAGGATACAGAGATTCAAATGCCGTACTTTATCACGATAAAACTGGTTCTTTCCGAGTTAATAAAAGGCATATTTTCTTTTCATTTTTTTTAAGAAGGCTCCGTATTCATAACGAGACAATGAGATCTGCCTTTCCGTGGATTCTTATGTTTGCGGTTCTTTTTACATCAGCCGCATTGGCTGCATTTGCTTCGACTTCTCTTTTTACTCATTACGGAGAATTTTTTCTGCCGCAGCATATTCAGGAAAATCTTTCACGGGGAGAGCTTTGGACGAATGTATTGTCGGAGGATCCGGTTTCCGGCGGTGTCGGCATAATTGTAAATAACGTTCTGGTGACTCTTAAAGCTTTTTGTTACGGAATAGTCTTCGGAATTCCCAGCATTTTTATCGCTGTTTTCAACGGATGGCATCTCGGAAGCATAATGGCCGCTACACATAAGTTTTCGATGGCGCTTAATCTAGTTCAGTTTGTTTTAAATCATGGAATTCTTGAAATTTCGATTATTATTTTTGCTTCCGCCATTGGAATGAAAACCGGATTATCATTTTTCTTCGTTCCCAAAGGCAGCAAATTGTCATATTTTGCGGAAGAATTCTGGAAGGGCATTAATTCGCTTTTAATATTTTTTGTGTGGCTTTTTGTCTGTGGAGTAGTCGAGAGCCAGATATCTCCGGCTATGGGAAAACGTATGGCTCACACTAAAGCAATTACGGAGGCTTTGATTACAGGTCTCATGCTTTTCGGTATATATTTTATTATTCATCATGGAGTTTACTTGTATGCAGGAATTAAGAATAGAAAACGATAATACCGGTTTTGATAAACCGGCTGTTGTGCGCAATGTCAGCGACATGCTTTCGTCAGCGTTTAAGCATGTTCCCAAGATTATCAAAAGCAATTTAAACCTGATAATTATAATGTCTATTGCCGCCTTGGTTCTAGCAGGAGTAATGGATTATGTAGTAAATTATTTCTGGGCAGAAACGATTTCGCGGAAAATTCAGGAAATTGCAGGAAGCGGTACCGGAACTTCAACAGAACTTCTACGAATGGCCTTAAAAGGATTAAAGAAACTGGGATTAGCCTATGCATATTTTATAGTCGTTTTGCCGGGTGTTCTTATTTGTTTGTATTATATGTATTATTCGTATATTAAAAAAAGCGATGCTTTTTCTGAAATGCCGCTTAGAAGCTTTTTCAAGTATGTTGTAATGTCAGTAGTGAATACTTATGTTTTGATGATTGCAGTTTTATTGGTATTAATGATTCCGATTTTAATAATAGTCGGTATTATTGCGGCATTTTCTCTGATACCTATTATCGGACCTATTATCGGCGCGCTATTTCAGATAGCACTTCAATTGGTTTCAATGGTTTTTCAGTATATTTTTATGGCAATAATTTCGCAGGCGACGATTCTTTCTGTCTTTAGAAAAATATATCCTATAAGATGCATAAAGCTTTCGTGTCTAATTCCTTTTAAAGCGTGCGGAAATAAAAAAGGCGGTTTTTTCGGCGGCAATCTCTGGCGTCTTGTATTAGCGAACTTTTTATCCGGATTAATATTTAATTTAGGAGGAATCTTTGTTGCGCTGATTCTGTTTTTAATCGGTTTTTTGATTCCTGACAAAAGTGTATTCGCATATTTGTCAACAGGTTTGATCTTCGCGGTTATGTTTTTAATTATGCTTTTGATTTGCGCATATTCATTTTCGCTGCAGACAGCTTATACAATTGAGAACCTTTACTTCGGCAATTATCCGTACCTAGAGGAAATAAAGAATGCCTCAGCAGAATAATTCTGAGCTCGCGGGACTTTGGGAGACTGAACTGTCAAAGATTCAGTCTCTTGATTCTGTGAATATTCCTGATTTTTTAGGGAATTTCTTTCAAAAGATATTTGATAAACTTATGAAACTTTTTCACATTTTTGACAATCTTCCGGATATTACGCTTGCGAAGAATATTATGTTTTACGCTTTCTTTATTGTTTTACTTGGAGTAATTTTGTTTTTTGTAATTAAATATTTCCGCAGAGATATTGCTGATTTTTTCCGCAGTATCTTTTTCCGGAGAAAGAAAAATATAAATGAATATGATTATCTCATTCTTTTTAAACAAGGCAATTATTCCGAGGCGATGCGTCTATTGATCAAATCTGTTTCACAACTGTATCATCTCGGCGGCAAAACTTTCCGAGAACTTATATTCGGAAATGAATCAATTGCCGATGAGGTTCTTCCGGATGTTTACGGAAGAGTAATTCATAAGAAAGAACGGGCTGACATTGTTTCATTTGAATCTGCTGAAAAATATGCTTCAGAAACTTACCCTGAAATTAAAAAAAATAGAAGCAGGCGGATAAGGTCAGTCAAATGAAAAACCTTTTTTCAACAACAAGGCATTATCTGATTGCGTCGGTTATAATTCTTGCTGCGGGTATAGCTCTTTTTATTGCAGCTGAAAACGGCATGGTTAAAGAAAAAGCGGAAATGCCTCGTGAAATCAGTGCACAAAGATGGTACAGTGAGGAAACATCTTTTTACAGCGACACACGGTTCGGATATTCCGCGATATTCGCGGCATTGAAGAAAAAATATAATCTTAATCAGCATTATCTTCCATGGTATCCGGATACCGATTCAACCGGCAAAATAAAAAATAATGTTAAAACTTCAGTTATAATATTGAATCCGCAAAAAGAGTGGAACGAAACTGAGTCCGAAGAGCTTTTGAAGTATGTCAGCCGCGGAGGAATCGTTTTTCTTATTACCCCTGATATAGACAGTTTTACAAATACAAAAAAATTTTTGAAAGCTGCTAAAATCAATTATGACGAAAAGGCAAGAGCAGATTATAAAAACATATTTATTTCTGAACCGGATTTCTTTTTTCCGACTGCGGCAGGAAGAATATATAATTTTCAGAGAGCGGCTTTACGTATTGATAAATATTTTTCGCTTCAGCGTTTCATGAAGGAATATCCTTTTACTCCTTTGCTGAAAAGCGCGGAAGGCAACGTCGCTCTTTCGAAAATGCAAAGAGCGGAATGGAACGGCGGAAGCATTTTCTGGCTGTTTTCTGTTCTGCCTTGTTTTAACGGAGAAAAGAAAGAGCTTACGTTTAAAGACGTTGATATGATTGATATCCTTGAAAAAAGCGGTGTTGATACTTCGGCAATCAAAGATGAATCGGATAAGTCCGATTTTGCCGAAATGCAGAATGCGAAGCCCATTGCTAAACAAGGATCGCCGGAAATTATTTCTTCAGGTCTTGTTTTTATGGAGAGAATATTTACCGTTCTGGGTTCAAAGAACCGGCAGGTTTATACGTTTGAGCATCTTACAACTGGCATAGATTCATCGATGAGTATCTTTTCGTCGTCAGCTTTTTATGCCATAATAATAGCCGTAATATTTATTTTCTGCGGAATTATATTTTTTGTGCGCAGCGGCGTGCCGGTAGAAGTTCTTCGCAGAGTTAAATTTGAAGACAGAATAAAAAGGTATGACTATTCTTCAATTGAGCCGTTTATTAAAAATGATGCAAAAGCGCGCTTTGCGGCGCAGTTTGTTCAAGCTGAAAAATATTTAAAGCGAATAAAAGAGGAGATTAAATGAAAAAAAATACGGGAGCAGTTTACCGCGATTTAATTGAAAGATTTCATGAATATATAACTGATGATGCTCTTCTAGGCGAGATGCTGCTTGCAGGTTATCTGACGAAAGGTCATGTTCTTCTTGAGGGCCCTCCGGGAGTTGCCAAAACATCTGCAGTGAAAGTAATGGGAGCCCTTCTCGGAAAGAAAACAAAGCGCGTTCAGTTTACTCCTGATTTGATGCCGTCTGATATTACCGGTTATATGCTTCCTGTTTCAAAAAGCGGAGATGATAAAGGAATCAGTTTGAAGTTTATTCCCGGTCCGGTTTTTTGCGATATTTTTATTGCTGATGAAATAAACCGCTCGCCTGCAAGAACACAGAGTGCGCTTCTTGAGGCTATGGAAGAACGGATAGTATCTGTTGAAGGAAAGGATTATCCGCTTGATGAACGTTTCTGGGTTCTTGCGACTGAGAATCCGCGCGAAATGGAGGGAACTTATCCGTTGCCTGAAGCCGAAATCGACCGTTTTTCTCTTGTTCTCCGTGTCGGATATCTCAGCGAAGAAAATGAAATTAATCTGGCTAAGAAATATCTTTCGAATGAAATTCCGATCGATGTTTCAAAAATTAAGCCTTTTGCAAAAAGAGATGATTTAATTGCAATGTGGCAAAAGGATTTCAAGGCTCTGACTTTTTCAGATGAACTGATTTCTTATGCGACCGCAATAGTAAGAAAAACCAGGGATGATGAGCTTCTCCGTTATGGAGCAAGTTCGCGTGCGTTGTTTAATTTGCTTTCGATAGGCGGAGCCGTTGCCGTGTTTGACGGAAGAGACTATGTTGACTTTGATGACATAAAAAAAATCGCGCTTCCTGTTCTTTCTCACAGAATTAAACCGGTTGACTCATTCGGTCTTGAGATTGAGTCTTCAGGCGAAAACGTTAAACGAATTCTTGAGTCTGTAGAGGTTCCGCGCTGAATGTTCTATGAACTGTATGCCCAGGGTATAATAACTCTTTCGACTCTTTTAATCAGCCTTGCTCTTTTAGCGCTGATTTTAATATTCTCAATTATTCTGTACAGAAGCAGAATAATCATTTCGATGAAATATTTTTCTTTTGCTGTATTGTTTTCTGCCGGAGTGTGTTTTTTTCTTCCGCCGGAATTATGGCTGAAAGTTGCCGCCGTAATGATTGTTTTCGGATTTGTTCAAGGAATTATCCTTTGTCTTTTTGTGAAGCTTAGCGGAATCGGCGGCATAAATCTGAAATATTCTCATGCAAGAATTGCTTTTGTAGGAATAAATGAAACATTGTCTGCTGAAGTGAAAATCAGGCGTTTTTCATTTCTTGCAAAATATTTCAGTTATTATATTGAGGGAAGTGACAGCTGTTATCTGAGAATTAAACCCGAAGCAAAGCAGTTTTCATATCAACCAGGAAAAATACTCTCATTTGATGTGGATGTTTCGTTTGCTCTCAGAGGTTATGATAAAGATTCAAATCTATTCGGTTATATTGCGCTCAAATATCCATATAGTCTGATTTTTCCATGGAGAAAGAAAGCAGTTTTAATTCTGCCTGAACTTGCTGTTTTAAGTTCATCATTTGCAGTTTTTGCAGGCAAGAAAATTCCAAAATCGGATGACCTGAATAAACTGACGCCTGTCAGAAGACTATCTAAACTGCGTACGGAATCTTTTCTTCATCTTGCTAAATTTTCAGCCGGAGAATCTCTTTCACAAATTGATTTCAGGGCGAGCATGCGTTCGAAAGAAATTATTTCTAAGAAGTATTCAAAAAGTATCGATCTTCGCGCCTTAACGGCTATAGGATTCGGAAGAAGAGTTCTATCAGCCGGAGTTCCAGAAGAGATGCTTTCAGTTTTCGGAAAGATGATTGCCGAAAATTTCGCCAAAGGAATTCATACCGACGCGGTATTGTTCGATATGGCATGCCGGCAAAATTATGATTTGTCCACCGATTCATCTAAGGCTCTCCGTTTCGGAAAAGATATCGCTTCGGTACAACCGACAGTTCATGAAGAGGATGAATTCTGTATACCTGAAACTATCGGCAGAAGAATAAAAGATTATACTCATTTCAGGCTTCTTATTGCGTGGGGAGGATCTTTTGACTGTTCGCGCGCGATTGAAGTCGCCTCGATGTTTGTCAAAAACGGAGCTGATGCGGAAATAAACATTTATGCTCCTGAGGTTTTTTCCATTCTTGATAAAAATGCGGATGCTAAGGCTTCAGTTTTTTTTGGAAAACTTATGGATGAATATTCTATGAAGGCCAAAAAATGCGGGGTTGATGTAATCTGGTTTTCTTGATGCGTTTAAACGTATAATGATATTAACGAATAAATAATCCTTTGATTACTTAGTCTATATTATTGATGAAATCATCTCTAGTCAGGAAAAGTTCTTCTACTCTGTACATGTGCCAGTACTCATGAAAAATCATGTGTGTAACGATTATAGGGATACTATATTTTTTGTACTCTTTATGTAAAGCTTCTCTTCGCAATTCTTCTTCGCTGCATGATTCGATAATTTCTATCTGCTGATTTCTGTATGTTTTATATTCAGTAAGTGCCGCAGAGATTGAGTTGTATTTGCTGCCGATGCTATTATCATTTTGCGGAAAATATGGTTCTATGACGGGATCAATATTGTTTTTGATCGTTTCAATTCTTTCCAGAAGCATTTTTTGAACACCGCAAATGTGGTATAAGTGTTCGCGTATTGTCCATGATTCGGTGTTTATTTTTCGGTCAAAATCACTGTCATTAATCTGAGATATGAAAGAGTTGGTGATATCGGGAATATTTTTGAGTGTAATCAATTCGTTAAAGTTTATCATCATTTTGAACCTTTATGAATAATATCGAAGTATTTGATACAAAAATTCGTTGTTTCATATTCTTCCCCAATCGTCTTTGATTCTTACAATATCAGTTTCGATGCATTCGCCTAATTGAGTTTCAATAAATATAAAATCTTCTTTTCCGGTATTTTCAACCTGATGAACTCCTTCAACCGGAATGTTAACCACATCTCCGGCAGTTAATTCTTTCGATTTTCCGTTGAGTGAGAATAAACCTTTGCCCTGGACTATTACCCAGTTTTCGCTCCGAAGCATGTGCTTTTGAAGCGAGAGCCTCATGCCGGAATGAACAATGATTCTCTTGACCCTGTAATTTCTTTCATTGATATATTCTTCCCACTTGCCCCATGGTCTTTCTTCTTCGAAAATCATTAATTGCCCCGTGATTTATCAGATAAGAATTTAATCATGATCCGATGTATTTAGTAAAGAGTTATACTTTCGGATTTACAGCTCTGTCAACATAAGCAAGCTCGATAATATTTCCGTCCGGATCGCAAACGGCGCTTTCATAAAAACCGTCATCGTACTGCTCTTTTATTTTTTTCATTTCGACGTTCTGACTGATAAAATAATCAGTGAGTCTGTCAACTTCTTCTTTGGAATCGACTTCAAGAGAAAAATGCGAGTATCCTGTTTTTTCATTTAAATCAGCGTCTGAAATGGCGGTACGGGTCATAATTTCAATTTTTGTTCCTGAAGATATTTCGATGAAGACACATGAGAAATCTCCGGCAGTGTGACGGAAAAGAACGGAAGCGTTGAAGTGTTTTTTGTAGAATTCTATTGAGCGTTCGATGTTTTTTGTCCAGAAAGCTATGTGATGAAGTTTCATTCCAGTATCTCCGCGCGTATATAGTTGTTTACTTTAACAGTTTTACCTCTTGGATCTATTTCTGTTCCTTCTGTGTAATAAATTATGAATATTTTGCCGAAAAGTTTCCTGTTCTGAACAGGAAGAAGATTGTCTTTGGCCGGTACAAAAAAGCCGTATTCGGGATTGTCTTTTGAGCGGAATGTCATTACTGTTTTCTGTGCGTTTCTGAACTTTAAATAATACCCGCTTCCTTCAAATCCCATGAATCCGCCGATATATCTTCCTGTGAATAACAATATATCATCTTCTTTATCTGCTGCGGATTCTGCTTGAATATTTTTTGACGGTATAGGTTCGGTTTTAATCTGTGTTGCGTTTTTTTCAGCGCATGAAATGGAAAGAGAAAGAATTATTGCTATAAATGCTGTTTTCATTGATGCAGGCTCCGGTAAATGTATTAGTATCAGGAATCTGATTTTCAAGATATATATCAAGTTTTTTATTATTGCAATAAATCGATTTTTATTCTCTCTGGATTTATGAAGAAATTTTATATTATTGACGGTCATGCGCTTTGCTACCGCGCTTATTACGCTTTCATAAAAAATCCCCTGATTAATTCGAAGGGTCAGAATACTTCAGCTGTTTACGGATTCGCCAAAATGCTGTTGAAGCTTGTTGCCGAACAGAAGCCCGATTATCTCGCTGTCGCGTTTGATCCGAAAGAGAAATCATTCCGTTTCAAGCTTTATGATGAATATAAGGCAAACAGAAAGAAAATGCCTGATGACCTCCGTCAGCAGATTGAAGAAATCAAAAATCTCGTCGGACGCCTGGGAATTCCGTCGCTCATATCAGATGGGTTTGAAGCCGATGACGTTCTTGGTTCTGTCGCTAAAAAATTCGGAAAGGACTCGACTGCAGTCGTTTTGGTGACCGGAGATAAAGACGCCTATCAGCTTGTTAATCCCAATGTTTCCATTTACGCGAATACAAAGGGAATTTCCGAATATGATATCTATGACCGGGAAAAAGTATTTTCAAAGCTTTCAATTTATCCCGAACAGGTTATCGATTACATGGCTCTCACCGGAGATACTGCTGATAATGTTCCGGGGATAAAGGGTATCGGTGAGAAGACAGCGCTTAAGCTTATTTCTGATTACGGTTCTCTCGATGGAATATTCGCTAATTCGGAAAAGCTTAAGGGAAAGCTCAAGGATCAGATTGAAAACGGAAAGGACTCGGCATATCTCAGCAAAGAGCTCGTTACGATTAATTGCGATGTCGAAATAAATCATTCTCTTGATGATTTTTTATTTAAGGGAATTGATAATGCAAAGGCTCTCGAATATTTCCGCGAACTTGAAATGAATTCGCTGATAAATGAATTTTCCGCTCAGCAAGAGGAAAAAACTTTTGAGGCGGAAATTAAAAATTATATTACTGTAACAACACGCGCTAAGCTTGATGAAATGCTTGCTTCAATAAGAGAGAAGGGTATCGTTTCAATCGACACAGAAACGACTTCCGTCAAACCGATGGAAGCTTCAATTGTAGGTGTTTCTTTTTCGGTTGAAGAGAAGCAAGGATGGTATATCCCTGCTGATCAGGCGGATTTATTTTCAGAAAAGAGATGCGAATTCTCATTTGATGAAGCTCTTTCGCTCATTAAGGCAATTCTCGAAGATGATTCAATAAAAAAAATCGGCCAGAATATCAAATACGACATACTCGTTTACCGCAATGCCGGAATTGATGTCAGAGGTGTAATCTTTGACACGATGATCGCCTCATACGTTCTTGAAAACGACAGGCGCCGCCATAATCTCGATGACATGGCGCTGGATTATCTGAATTATAAAACAATAACTTATGACGATATTACGGGAACGGGAAAGAACAGACTGGATATCCGTGATGTTCCGCTTGATAAAATTTCTGAATATGCCGCCGAAGATACGGATATTGCACTCAGACTGTTTAATTATCTCAAACCGCGAATTGAAGCGGAAGAGAGCCTTAAAAAACTGTTTTATGATATTGAAATGCCCTTGGTTGAGGTGCTGGCGGATATGGAGTATTGCGGAGTAAAAATCGACAAAGCCCACTTCGCATATCTTTCGAACCATCTTTCATCATTGATGAATGAATGCGAAGAAAAAATATATTCACTAGCCGGCGGCAAGCTCAATCTGAATTCGACAAAAGAGCTTGCATCGCTTCTTTTTGATAAGCTCGGTCTCAAGACTTCAAAGAAAACAAAAACAGGTTATTCTACTGATATTTCCGTCCTTGAATCTCTTAAAGGATCGCATGAAATAATCGATTATATAATTGACTACCGTATTTACAATAAGCTGAACGGAACTTATATCGCTCCGATTCCTCTTCTCGTAAATGAGCGGACGGGAAGGGTTCATACGAGTTATAATCAGACGATTGTTTCTACCGGGCGACTTTCATCGACAGAGCCCAACTTGCAGAATATTCCTGCAAAGAGTGATTTTGTAAAAAAAGTCAGAAGAGGTTTTGTTCCGGAGAAAGGCTATATTCTGCTTTCGGCGGATTATTCGCAGATTGAACTACGCTTAGCAGCTCATATCACGGGTGACGCGAATATGAAAAAAGCGTTCACTGAAAAAATTGATATTCATAATATGACGGCTTCAAGCGTTTTCGGCGTGAGTGCGGATGAGGTAACTCCTCAGATGCGGCGTCAGGCAAAGATAATAAATTTCGCTACAATTTACGGAGTGACTCCTTTCGGTCTTTCTCAGCAGGCTGATATTTCAATGAGCGACGCGAAAGTATTTATTGAAAAGTATTATGAAACGTATCCGAAGTTCCGCGATTATATCGACCGTATTGTAGCTTTTGCATCAGAAAAAGGTTATGTTGAAACCATATGCGGAAGAAGACGCTATATCCCTGATATTGCTTCGTCGGTTTCGTTTAGACGTGAAGGTGCTGAACGAATCGCGATAAATACTCCCATTCAGGGTTCATCCGCAGATATGATAAAGATAGCCATGCGCGATATTCATTCGGATTTTATCATTAAGAAATTGAAGTCGCGGATAATACTTCAGGTTCATGATGAGCTTGTAGTAGAAACTCATGAAAGTGAAAAGGATGAAGTGAGTTCCATTGTGCGAAGCAGAATGGAAAACGCTATAAAGCTTGATGTCCCGGTTGTTGTTGATATAAAGACTGCTGATAACTGGGCTGAAGCGCATTAGGGAGTAATTGTTTTCATTGATAGATTAGGGGGAATTATGAGTTTTGCCAAAAGAGGCGCCAATACTCAAAATGAAAAAAATTTGGCAGACAGAATAAAGCTTTTAAATGAGCCGGAAATAGAGAAACTGATTATGGATAACTATGCGGAAAATATTTCAGGATCCATTATGTATTATCTTGAGAAAAATTCTGCAGATGTTTTTCATCACGACCGCATATTTCAGATTGTAATAGGAGAAATATCAAAAAGCGGATTCAGATTTGTGAAGAAATATAATGGCGAATATTCTTTTGAGATATATCTTTCAGCATTAACACGAGAAAAAACTTATGAGTATCTCTATAAGCATAAAATAATTAAAAAAATAAAAAATCCGCATCAGCATTTTGCCGATTATTTGAAAGCTGTTTATCCGGATATGGAGTTTCTTTCGCTTGAGCGCCGTGAACTTTTTGTTTCTGCCTGTGACATCGTCGCGGATTGGAAAAAATCTTTAAAGCCGGAAGAGTCTGCCGTATACGTTATGCGGGTGAAAGAGAAAATGAGTTTTAAAGAAATTGATTCGCTTCTTAAAATTGCAGACTCTGCAAAGCTTTTTGCAAAAATACTTAAGGAAATGAAAGATGAGCAAATGCCGAGAATAATGAAGGCAATTGACAGCTATTACGGAGTTTACTGATGGATATTTTGAAATATATAAATGCCCGAATAGAAGGCAATAGTGTCGCAGAGATTAAGAAAAAAGATAATGCCGAGATTCTTCTATGCAGTGCTGTTCTGCATGGTGAAGAAAAAGCATCACCCGGTCAATGCCTGAGTTTTGACGAAGCGGTTTATTTCGCGGATAAAGGATCTGAAGTCGATTCGGATAAACTTTTAACTGCTCATATTTCCGAGTGTGCGGAATGCCGTGCAATGATCAGAGAAATAATAGAAGCTTCGCGTAAAAAGAATATCAAACTTTCAGAAAATTTACGTACGGTAAACGTGAAAGATAGAGCTCTTCCGAAATTTAATTTTTCATTTGATTTCAGAAAGTATCTTGCGCCTGCGATTGTCATTGTTGTTTTCGGTATAATTGCTTTTTTTGCTGCAGACGGAATTTTCGGTTCTGGTGATGATATCGGAGAATTTAAGGTTAAAACGGATTCAATGATAGTAAAGGCGATTACTGATGAAGATGTCAATATGATACAGACTGATTCAGTATCTTATAAGAAGGATCAGGAGTCTGGTTATTCAATTACAAAAGATAAAATGATTCGTGCTGGTTATGTTTTTTTCATGATTCAGAATTCCGGAGAACGTATACCTATTTATGAAGATATTCTTTCGAGAGATATTTCACGTTCCGGTGAAGTCCACATGAATCTTGCAGTTGCAGTCGGCCAGAAAGACTTTTATGAGATTTTTGATGAGCTCGAAAGCATCGGCAACGATATGGAGAAATATTTTATTCAGGGTTATGCCGCGGCGTATCTGGTTTATAAGATTAAAGAAAAGAAAGAAACGGATGACGGAGTTTCTGCTGCGGAATCATTCGATCTTGATTCAAAGACTAAGGTTGAAGCACTTTTGGATAAAATTGACGATGAAGAAAATTATAGTTTTGAACTTTTTGAACTTAGAAATGCGGTATTTTCTCTTTCTTTGAAATAGGGGGAAGCATGATTAAGAAGATTCTGAAAGACCAGAAGGAATATTTTTGCACAGGAGCAACTCTGGATGTTTCATTACGGAAGAAGAGTTTAAAACAACTTCTGTCTGTTATAAAGAAAAGAGAAACGGAAATTGCGGAAGCTATTGCGAAAGATTTTAAGAAGCCGTTGTTTGAGTCATTTATAACTGAAAGCGGGATTATTGAAGATGAAATAAAATTTATGCTGAAGCGTATCGGCAAACTGGCAAAAATCAAAAGTGCAAAAACTCCTGTTTTTCATTTTAAGTCAGCTTCTTATATTGTTCCAGAGCCGTATGGAAATGTGCTCATAATTAGTCCGTGGAATTATCCTTTTCAGCTTGCGCTTTCTCCTTTGATCGGAGCGGTTGCTGCCGGAAACTGCGCCGTGATTAAGCCGTCTGAACTTTCTCCGAATACGTCTGCAATTATCGCCGAGATCATTGCTGAATCTTTTGCCCCCGGCCATGTTTGCGTTATCAACGGCGGACGTGAAGTGAGTGAGGCTCTTCTTGATGAAAAGTTCGATTACATTTTTTATACCGGCGGTGAATCTGTCGGAAAAATAGTGATGCGGAAGGCTTCAGAAAATCTAACGCCGGTTACACTTGAGCTTGGAGGAAAGTCTCCCTGCATAGTAGATAAAACCGCCGACATTGATCTGTCTGCAAAACGTATCGTGTGGGGAAAATTCTTAAACGCGGGCCAGACATGCGTTGCGCCTGATTATATTCTTGTTGATGAATGTGTATCAGCAGAGCTCAAAGAGCGCATGGTTCATTATATAAATAAGTTTTACGGAAATGAGCCCCGCTATAGCTCTGATTATGCGCGTATTATAAATGAAAGACATACAGCGAGACTCGTCGGACTAATGAAGGACTGCAGTATTTATTTCGGCGGGGATTATGATGAAAAAGAAAAGTATATTTCTCCGACGATTATAGATTCTCCGTCATGGGAAAGTCCTGTTATGAATGAAGAAATTTTCGGTCCTCTACTTCCTGTTATAAATTATTCCGACCTGGATGCTGTTCTGGATATAATAAGAAACAGACCGAAACCTCTAGCGCTTTATCTTTTTTCAAAAAATAGAAAAACAGAAAGGAAAATTATGATGACCGTTTCATTCGGAAGCGGTGCTGTAAATGATACTATTATCAACGCGGGTTCCGCATATATTCCGTTCGGAGGAGTAGGCTCGAGCGGAATGGGGTCATATCATGGAGTAAAATCCTTTGAGACATTTACTCATTATAAAGGCGTAATCAAAAAATCGAATGCAGTAGATGTAAATCTCAGATATCCGCCGTATACGGATAAAAAGCTTAAGATGCTGAAAAAGATTCTGGGATAGTTTTATTCATTCCATGAAGTTTTAACAACGCTTCCATAATTTTCCGTGTTTTCGATTCTGAGATAGGTATCGATTTCTTCCTGCATATCCTCGACATGGGAAATTACACCGACAATGCGTTTTTCTTTTCTAAGTGCTTTTAAAGTGTCGAATACAACATCAAGTGATTCTTTATCGAGCGAACCGAATCCTTCATCGAGAAAGAAGAAGTTTTCTTCTGCGCCGCTGATCTTGTGAATGTCATCTGCAAGCGCGAGTGAAAGAGAAAGAGCCGCCTGAAATGTCTGTCCGCCTGAAAGCGTTTTGGCGCTGCGTGTTTTGCCGTCGTTTAAAAAATCGCGTATTATGAAGCTGTTATCTTCTGTGAGTTCAAGTGAAAGTTTCTGACGTGTCAAACGGAAAAATCTTTCATTTGCATTCTGGCAAATATTATTTAGGTAAACTGAAGAGACGTAGTCCACAAATCCGTTTGCCTTAAAAAGATTTTTAAGTGTTTTGATGTTTTCTTTTCTCAAGAGAAGTTTTTCTTTTTGATCTGTTATTTCTTTTATCTTCTTTATGCCTTCAGAAAGTTTTTTTTCTTCTGTCTCAAGATTTCCGATTTCACGGTTTAAAGAATTAATTGAATTTTCGGTTAATTCGAATTCCTTGTCTATTTGATTGTGGAGTTTTTCATCATAGGTTCTGCCGCTAATCTCTGATATTATGGAGTTTAATCCGTTATTTGCTATGCTGAATTTTTCACGGTAATTGCTCAAAAGTATTCTGTCTTCTGCGATATCACTTATGCTTGAAAGAATTGATTCAACATCAGCAACTGATGAAAATTTGCTGTCTTTAAGCTTCGTTTTGATTTCAATTTCGGCTCTTTCGATTTCTGCTGATTCGTGCAATATGTCTTTGCGGCGTGTTGAAATTTCTGCGGTTAAAGCTTGAATTTTTCCTGTGAGCAGTTCGCGCGCGTTAAGTGCGTCTTTATATTTTGATTCAGCGTTTTCGTACTTTTTAATAAAATCATTTCTGTTTGCACTTAAATCAGAATCAGTCACGGTACGATATTCGTCTAAATCAAGCAGTGATATTCTTCCTTTAAGCTTATCGCAATTACTATTCTTGCTTTCGTATTCAGATTGTATGTCTTCAAATCGCTGGATGTAGGTTTTTTCTTTTTTTTCAAGTGAATCTATTTCAGAATCGAGATTTGCAAGAGATTTTTCTTTTTCAATTATTGATGTATTTGTTTTTTCAGCTTCTTCTATCTTAAGCATAATGCTTTTTTTATCGCTCAGGTTATTCCAGATGAAAAGTTTTTGATGTTCACTGATTTTAATTTGATGATTTGACCTTTTGTTTTCAGTTTTAAGAAGCTCTTCCTGTTTAGCATTATACAGGGTGTGAATATTGGAAAGTTCTTTGGAAACGCAACCGAGATTGTCAATATTCTCTTCAAGTTTATCTTTCTTTAATTTGGCTGCTGATATTTGTTCAGAGATATCTGACGGTTTCGCAGGTGACGGATGTTCTTTTGATCCGCAAAGAGGGCATGCTTCTCCTTCATGAAGATTTACCGCGTAATCCGATATTTTCTTTGCGGTATTAAGTTCTTCCAATTCTTTTGTTATAAGTTCCAGATTCTTTTTTGCTTTTGAAATATTCTGTTCTATTGATTCTGATGACTTTGAAAAATCTTCAATGTTATTAAGTTCTGTCAGATTATTTTTTGTAAATAGATCATTCTTTTTGGTAATGAGTCTTTCAATATCCTTTTTGACTGTGTCATGTTCTTTTTCAATTATTTCTTGATCTTTAAGATATCCGTCATTATTAGAAAACCAATTTAACGCGTTTGTAAGACTTGCAATATCGGGAAGAGAAAGTCTTTGCTTCTTTATTTCTTCCGATTGAACGGTTCTTTCGGTTTTCTTAGATTCTATTTCGTTTCTCAGTTTCAGGCATTCTGATTTTCCTGTGTCTATACGCGCTTTGAGTTTTTCGGCATCAGTCTGATATTTTCTGAGTTCTATTATTGTTTCAAAGTCTTCCGCTTTGCGTTTGTATGTTTCTTTTTCTGAATATTCTTTTTCTGCTTCTTGAAGAACTTTGCTTTTTTCTTTGAGCTCATTCGAAAGCTTATTCGATTCATTTTCTTTTAACTGAATTTCTTCATTATATATTTTCGTTTTTACTTGGGAGTTTTTCAGCGCGTCAAGCGCGGATTTGAAATTAACTATGCAGTATTCTCTATCGTTAATTGAATTTTCAAGTTTATCAAATGATTCTTTTTGATTTTGAAGTGCATTAAGTTCTTCTTTTGCTTTTATTTCTTTTTCGATCAGAATTTTGAGAGTATCCCATTCAGCTTTTTTTTCTCTCAGCAATTTTTGTTGTTTTAAATCTTTATCAAGTTTTGTTTTAAGTATTTTGATGTTTTCAGCTATAGAATCAAATTTTTCAGGAGTGATATCTCCTAGTTGTTTGAGCTGACCTTCGATATTTTCAAGTTCCGCGTCGTTGCGTTTGTCCAGATTTGAAGTTTTTTCAGCGAGATCATATTTTTCAAGATGGAACAGTTCTTTCATCATCTGATTTCTTTTGCTGTTTTCAAGTTGAAGAAATTCCTGAAATTTTCCCTGAGGAATTATAATCGTCCTTTTGAAATTGTCATAGCTGAGTCCGATTATATTTTCTATTGAATCATATTCAATAGGTTCCCAATCAGTGCCGTTTTGTTTGAACGCGCGTCTGTCCGGAGTTTGAAGTTTGTAAAACTGTTTCTTTTCGCGTTTGACGCTTACACTTGTCATGTAAGTTCCGGACGATGTTTTGAAAATAAATTCTATCGACAATGAATCGGATTTCAGATTCATTATATTCGAGCCGCGTTCACGATTATTGAGTCTTTCGGTTTCTCCAAAAAGAGCGAATGTGATTGCTTCGAGTATTGCCGATTTTCCGCTTCCTACGTGTCCGAATATTCCGAATATTCCGGCACCGGTGAGTTTCGTGAAATCGATTTCCTGCTTTTCTCTGTAAGAATAAATTCCGCTGAAAGAAAGTTTTACAGGTATCATTCGTTTTCCTCCGCGATGACTTCTTTAAATAAAGCGATGATATCATCTGAAGGTTTTACGTTTTCTTTATGAACGAAATAATCGATGAACAAATCTTCTATGTTTTTTTGTAGATCTATTATCTTTGAATTCTGTGACAGTTCGTTTTTATTTGCGACATCAGGAATTAATGCGACGATTCCGTCATGTGATGCATATAGACATTTTCTTTCTTCAGCAGAAAGAAAGGTATCAGTTGCCATCGTAAGTTCAACGAGTGCATTGCTGTTTGTTTTAAGCCATTTTTCGGCTTCAGTTGTATTCTCGAAACAGGCGCGAAGGAGCTTTTTGCCTTTTGTAAGTTCAATGTTTTTTATTTCTGCTTTTTGATCCGGTTTAATTTCTGCGATAACAATATATTTTTTCTGATCTGCTTCTCCGAAGCTGTATGCTATCGGACTTCCGGAGTAAACAACAGGTGAGTTTTCATTTGACATAATTTGTTTGCGGTGAAGATGCCCTGCCGCAGTATATTGAATCTGCGGAGGAATATTATTTGTGAACACTGCCTGTGCTCCGCCTATATGAAGAATCGGTTTTTCATCATCTCCTTCTTCCGGCATCTCTCCGCCTTCGTTCATGAAAAGCAGATGCGCTGCAAGAATATTAACGCCTTTGCCGTCGCAGTATTTTGATGCTGTTTCATTCCACTTGTTCATAAGAACAGTTCTTAATTCTTCTTCGCTGTTTTGTTCTCCGAGATATGTTTTAAGCCGGATTTCATTGGCGTACGGAGTTAAAATTATTCTAAGAGGAATATCTTTTCCGGGAAGGGAAAGACTTATGAATCCGTTACTGCTTTCTGTAATTTTGAGTCCGCTGTCGAGTTCAAACGGACGGATACATGAATTCGGATATCCTGCGAAGATGATTCCGCATTCGCGCGCGAGAGAGTCAGGCGCTTCAATTCTATCCGGTGAATCGTGATTTCCGGCAATTGCAATGACGGCCCGTTTGCCGTTATTTGAAAGCTTTTTTAGGGTAGAATATAAAAGTTCTGTGGATTCTATAGGAGGGTTCGCTGTATCGAAAATATCGCCTGAAATTATCACAGCGTCAACGCACTCATTTTCTGCGATCAAGCATATTTCTTCCATTACTTCAACTTGTTCTGCATGACGCGGATATCCGTTAAGCTGTTTGCCGAGATGCCAGTCTGAAGTGTGCAGTATTCTGATTGATTCGGAATTCATGAAGTCTCCTGCTTTCAGGAAAACTATACATTCGTTAAGATGTCAAGCGTAAAGAGTAGTAGAAGGTTTTATTCCGTTGTAAAAAATATTTTCTCAGGAGGAATCTGAATGAAAAGTTTTTTGTTTTTTCGGAAGACTTTGAGAGCCTCTGACGTTTTTGATATTTCAGCTCTGAATAAATTGCCGCCGCATTCAGTGATTACTGTAGTTGAAAAAATTCCTTCAGTTACTTCGATGATTTTACAAGGAAAAATATTGATTCCTGAAGTTTGCTCGGAAAGAATATTGATATAATGTGCACGTATTCCGATGAAAATATTGTCTTTATCCGGCACTATGCCTGCCGCGCTAATAGTCATTTCGCCGCATTTGATTATTGTTTCTTTTCCGGATGAAGAAATAATATCGGCAGGGAAGATATTTTTGCATCCGGTAATTCTTGCAGCGTTTACACTTGCGGGATGATCTATAACTTTGTCTTTTGCCGCAGTCTGTACGCATCTGCCGTTTTCAATTATCATTATTCTGTCGCTGAGCCTGTAGGCTTCTTCTATGTTATGAGTGACGAGTAGAACCGGTTTATGAAAATTATGTTTTATAATTGTGATAAGTTCGCTTTCCAGAATGTGCTTGGTGTGACCGTCAGCCGCAGAAAAAGGTTCATCGAGCAGAAGTATTTCAGGTTCTGTAACAAGAGTTCTTGCAAGCGCACACCTCTGCTGCTGCCCGCCTGAAAGCTGGTGAGGGAAACGCTTTCCGAGCCCATTAAGATGTGTTCGCTCAATTATATCTTTGACTGCCTGTTCTCTGATTTTTCTCGGTTTATCAGAAATGCCGTATTCAATATTTTTGTAAACGCTCATGTGCGGAAATAGAGCGGAATTCTGAAAAACAAATCCGATCTTCCGTAAACGTGCCGGAATATTTATCTTGCTGTCGGTGCTGTATAGAGTTTTATCATTAATTGTTATTGTGCCGCTGTCAGGTGTGATCAATCCGGCAATACATTTTAGAGTCATGCTTTTGCCGCATCCTGATGAACCGATAATAGAAAGAATTCCGCGTTCATGAGTAAAGTTTACATTGAGTGTGAAATCTCCCAATATTTTAGTGGCGTTAACTTCAAGCATTTCGTTCTCCTTTCCTTTTATACGAAAGGCGGCTTATGATAAAAAGAGTCGCAAGAGCTATGATGGTCATTATGAGTACCATAATATTTGCGGTTTTTCCATCATCCGCCTGCAGTGAGTTATAAATTGCTATCGGCATAGTCAGTGTTTCATCCGGAATACTGCCGGCAACCATAAGAGTAGTTCCGAAATCTCCCAGTGCCCTTGCAAATGCCATGCTGACTCCGGAAATTACACCTCTCCAGGCAATCGGCAGAATGATTGTGAAAAAAATTACGGTTTCTGTTTTTCCCATTACTCTTGCTGCATTAATGTAATCTTTGTCTACTTCTTCAAATGAGACTTTTGCGGCCTTAATCAAATAAGGTATTGAAACTATTGTTGATGCAAGAACCGCTCCGAGAGGTGTGAAAACTATCATTATATCAAAGTTGTTCTCGAGAAATTTTCCGATATGCGATTGGCGGCCAAGAAGTACAAGAAGATAGTAACCGAGAACAGTCGGAGGAAATATAATCGGAAGATTCATTAATGAGTCTATGAAATAACTTAATCTGTTTTTATTTCTGCTGAGGAAGTATGCAAGCGGTATGCCCGTGATAAGAGCTATTGCAACGGATGCTGAAGCAACTTTAAAAGAAAGAAATAATGGAAAAAGATTAATTCCGTTCATGGTGAATTGCCTTTACTTGCCGTCCGGCAGAATGAATCCGTATTTTATCATTATTTTTCTACCCTCCGTTCCGTTAACAAATTTGATGAATTTTCTGGCTTCCATTTCTTTTTTTGTTCCTTTTACAACAGCAATGGACTGTTTTAGCGGAGCATGAAGTTTATCGTCAGCAAGATAAAAGTTTACCTTCTTTGTATTCACAACTGATAAAGAAATGAAGGCTGCTTCCACATTGCCTGTGTTTAATAAACTGAGTGAATGCTGTATATCTTTCGCATAAATCATTTTATCTTTGAGTTTATCCCAAAGACCAAGTTTTTCAAGAGTCTGTTTCGCGGCAAGACCGTACGGCGCATGAGAAGGATCTGCTATTGCGATTTTTTTATAATCAGATTTTAAAAGGTCGTTTAATGATGAGATTCTTAACTTTGTTTTCACAGAGGTTGCGGCTCCGACGCGTCCGATGCCGTAGAGTTCCTGAGTATCAGGAATAATTTTTCCTGCTTTTATCAGATCATCAACAAACTTAATGTTTGCGGAAGCATATATATCAAACGGAGCTCCGTTTGCTATTTGCTCCCTTGCCGTGCCGGATGACGAGTAAATTATTTTCGTTCTGATTCCGTACGTCTTTTCAAACAGCTTTCCTATTTCACTGAATGCAAGAACAAGATCTGCTGCTGCGGCAATTGTTATATCTTTTGATTGTCTATTCTCAGGATGAAGATTCGTGCCGGATGTGTTATATAGAAGTAATAAAGTGAAGATCAATCTGAATATTTTCATAAACCACCTCGATTTATAAAATATCTTCGCATAGTAAATCGTCAAACGGATTAGTCTTTCTATTGTTTAATCAATGTAACTTTATCGTGAATTATTCGTAATCCTACATTTGTGTTTTTAATCCTACAGAAATGTAGGATTTTCGGCGTTTCTTTATGAAGTAACACCTCGGTAAAAAATAAGTATTATGCAAATGCGTATAGCCCAGGACTGTATTCACTCGTCTAATATTTCATGAATGTAAACTAACTGCCAAAAATAATTCAAATGAACTGAATTCATAATAAAAATCAAAATAACGAAAACTTGGCACACTTCTTGTTATGTAATCTTCGAAAAGATTTTTTTGCTAAGGAGAATAAAATGAGAAAAGTAGCAATTTACGGAAAGGGTGGTATTGGAAAATCAACAACCACTCAGAACACAGTAGCCGCGCTTGCCGAAGCGGGAAAAAAGGTAATGGTTGTTGGATGCGACCCTAAAGCGGATTCAACACGACTTCTTCTCGGCGGTCTTTCACAGAAAACGGTTCTTGATACTTTGAGAACAGAAGGTGAAGATCTTGATCTTGAAGATGTTGTAAAAGTCGGATTCAAAGGAACAAGAAACGTTGAATCAGGCGGACCGGAGCCGGGCGTAGGATGCGCGGGCCGCGGTATCATCACATCGATCAATCTTCTCGAACAGCTCGGAGCTTATTCGGACAAATGGGAACTTGATTATGTATTTTATGATGTACTCGGCGACGTTGTATGCGGCGGATTCGCGATGCCTATACGTGACGGTAAAGCGGAAGAGATCTACATCGTTTGTTCAGGCGAAATGATGGCGATGTACGCAGCGAATAATATCTGCAAAGGTATCGTAAAATTCGCTGAGTCAGGTGTTGTTCGTCTCGGCGGTCTTATCTGCAACAGCCGTAAGGTTGATAGAGAAGCTGATCTTATTCAGGCGCTTGCTGATAAACTTGGAACTCAGATGATTCACTTTGTTCCGCGCGACAACATGGTTCAGAGAGCGGAAATCAACAGAAAGACTGTAATTGATTATGATCCGACTGTTGGTCAGGCAGATGAATACAGACAGCTGGCTATGGCAATAGATAATAACAAGATGTTTGTTATTCCAAAACCTCTTGAAACCGAAGAGCTCGAAAAACTTCTTATAGAATTCGGACTCGAAGCATAATTGAGATAAAGGAGAAAAAACCATGTTAATGATAAGAGCAATAGTAAGACCGGATAAAGTAAACGCTGTAATGGAAACTCTCATGCAGGAGGGTTTCCCGGCTGTAACAAAAATGAACGTATCAGGAAGAGGAAAGCAGAGAGGTATTAAAATCGGAGATGTTACTTACGATGAAATACCTAAAGAACTTCTTATGATCGTTGTTCCTGATGCTGACAAGGATCTTGTTATCAAAACCATTATGGGTGCTGCAAGAACAGGTGAGCAGGGTGCTTTCGGTGACGGAAAGATTTTCGTGTCGCCGGTTGAAGAAGTTTATACCGTTAGTTCTGGTGTAAAAGAAACAAGTGAAGGTATCTCGGAGGCAAAGGCATGAAAGAGGTAATGGCGATTGTGAGAATGAATAAAATCAATCAGACCAAGCGCGCCCTCTCTGAAGCCGGCATAAGTTCAATGCATGCTAAAGACTGCCTAGGCCGCGGTAAAGGACTTGTTGATTTTAACGTTCTTCACGGTGCGGAACAGGGCTACGAAGAAGCGATAAGCCAGCTTGGAAGCACTCAGAGATTGATACCAAAGCGTATGATTTCCGTGGTTGTTCCTAACAAACTCGTGAAGAAAGTTGTGGAAACAGTTATCAGCGTGAATCAGACGGGTAAAAGCGGAGACGGCAAAATATTCGTTATGCCGGTAATGGACTCAATCAGAATCAGAACCGGTGAATCCGGCGACGAAACTCTGGACGAAGCGTGATTCCGGAGGGAGGAAAACATGACTAAAAAAGTAGATTTTAACAGCGTAAAACCGGAAGAAGTCAAAGAGGAACTGCTTTCGAAATATCCGGTGAAAGTTGCGCGTAAAAGAGCAAAGCAGATTGTTATCAACAAAGTTGAAAGCGGTGATGTGGTTCCTGAAGTTCTTGCAAATACAAGAACGGTTCCGGGGATTCTCACAATGCGCGGTTGTGCTTATGCCGGATGTAAGGGCGTTGTACTAGGACCTACAAGAGACATTCTTCAGATTACTCACGGACCTATAGGATGCGCTTTTTACAGCTGGCTTACAAGAAGAAATCAGACTAAACCGAAGACTGATGATGCGACTAATTTTATGCCGTATACAATGTCTACGGATCTTCAGGAAGATGAGGTTATCTTCGGCGGCGAAAAGAAATTAAAAAAAGCCATCGAAGAGGCAATAGGTCTTTTCAAACCTAAAGCTATCGGGATTTTTTCTACATGCCCTGTTGGTCTTATAGGAGACGACGTGCATGCGGTTGCCCGTGAAATGGAAGAGAAGTTTCCTGATGTGAACATCTTCGGATTTTCATGCGAAGGATACAAAGGAGTGAGCCAGTCTGCGGGACATCATATAGCAAACAACAAAGTATTTACTGATGTTGTAGGTCTTTCTGATAAACCCAAAGAAGGAAAATTCAGATTCAACATTCTCGGTGAGTACAACATCGGAGGTGATGCTTTTGAAATCGAACGTGTTGCCGAAAAATGCGGTCTTACTATCCATTCGACTTTCAGCGGAAACTCGGAGTATGAGGAATTTATTACAGCTCACACTGCCGATCTGAACGTCGTAATGTGTCACAGATCGATCAACTATCTCGCTGAGATGATGGAAAAGAAATACGGTATTCCTTGGTTCAAGGTTAACTTTATCGGTGCCGATTCTTCTGCGAAATCTCTCAGAAAAATCGCCGAATACTTCGGAGACAAAGAGCTTATGGCTAATGTTGAAAAGGTAATCGCTGAAGAGATGATTGAAGTAGAAAAAGTCCGTCTTGATGTCAAGAGCAGATGCGAAGGCAAAACGGCGATGCTTTTTGTCGGCGGATCGCGCGCGCATCATTATCAGGATCTTTTCCGCGAAATAGGCATGCAGACACTTTCTGCAGGATATGAATTCGCGCACAGAGACGACTATGAAGGAAGAAAGGTTATTCCTGAGATAGTAATAGATGCTGATACAAGAAACATCGAAGAACTCACTGTAGAAAAAGACGATAAGAGATTCAGCCCGAGAAAGAGCGAATCCGAAATCGAAGCGTATTCTAAGAAAGGATTCAAATGGTCTGACTATGACGGTATGATGCCGGAGATGATGAACAACACTCTCGTAATCGACGATCTTAATCATTACGAAACTGAAGTTCTCATCGAGAAATACAGACCTGATATTTTCTGCGCAGGGATCAAGGAAAAGTATGTTGTTCAGAAGCAGGGCATTCCGCTCAAACAGCTTCACAGCTATGACTACAGCGGTCCGTATGCGGGATTCAAAGGTGCGATCAATTTTTACAAAGAAATCGACCGCATTCTGAACACTAACGTTTTCAAACTCGTTAAAGCTCCATGGCAGGAAACTCCTGAACTTTCGGGAAGCTATGCGTGGAATAAATAGGGGAGGTTCTTATGTTATTAAGACACACAACAGATAAAGTTGCCGAAAGAAGCGCTCTCACAATCAACCCGGCAAAGACTTGTCAGCCGGTGGGAGCGATGTATGCGGCTCTCGGCATCAACAAATGCCTTCCGCACAGTCACGGGTCACAGGGATGCTGCGCTTATCATAGAAGCTCGCTTACCCGTCATTTTAAAGATCCGATAATGGCGACTACAAGTTCGTTTACTGAAGGAGCTTCGGTTTTCGGAGGTCAGGCAAACATACTTGAGGCGATCACAAACATTTTCGCTCTTTATGATCCTGAGATAATTGCGGTTCATACAACTTGTCTTTCCGAGACAATCGGTGATGACCTTAATCAGATCATCAAGAAAGCTTATCAGGAAGGCAAAATTCCTAAGGGTAAAAAAGTTTTCTATGCAAGTACACCGAGTTTCAAGGGTTCTCATGTAACAGGTTATTCGAACATGACAACAGGTATGGTTCAGTATTTTTCGGAAAATACCGGAAAACCTTTGAAGCAGATAAACCTAATTCCGAGTTTCATTGAGCCTTCGGATATGGCGGAAATCAAACGCATAACAACAGAGATGGGTGTTAAGTTTGTAATGTTTCCTGATACATCCGGTGTCGTAAACGGTCCGATGGACGGAAAGTTCCACATGTATCCGAAAGGCGGAACGACTATCGAGCAGATAAAAAGCGCGGGAGATTCATCTTTCACTCTGGCTCTGGGAAGAGTCGGTGCGATGAGTGCTGCCAAGCTCCTTGACACAAAATGCAAGGTTCCATGCGAGATACTCGATCTTCCGATAGGTGTCCGCGGAACTGATAATTTCATAAATAATCTCCGCAAAGTTGCGGGAGTACATGTTCCTGATTCACTGATGATGGAACGCGGTCAGCTTGTCGATGTTATGAGCGACATGAGCCAATACACATATAATAAAACAGCGGCTCTTGTCGGTGATCCTGACATCCTTGTGTCAACAGCTGAGTTTCTGGTCGATCTTGGAATAAAAATTCTCTATGTAGTATCCGGAACACCTGCCGGTCCGAAATTCGAAAGACGAATCAAAGAAATTGCAGGTGAGGGTGTCATCGTAAAAACAGGAGCGAATGCGGACATGTTTTATTTCCACCAGCTGATCAAAGGCAATAAGCCTGATCTGATTTTCGGAAATACTTATGCCAAGTATATCGCACGCGATGAAGACATTCCTCTTATTAGAATAGGATTCCCTATCTATGACAGAGTCGGACATCAGTACATGCCTGTTATGGGTTATAAAGGCGGACTTCGTCTTCTTGAAAAAATACTCACAGCGATTATGGACCGTCAGGACAGAGATGCTCCTGAAGAAAAATACGAGCTTGTAATGTAAGGGAGGACTCCATGATTGATTTGATTGAAGCGAGAAAGAATCAGGTTTATGTCAATAGAAAGGATTCTTTCAATATTGAATGCGATAAGAAAAGTGTAGCCGGTTCAGTCAGTCAGCGCGCCTGCGTGTTCTGCGGATCAAGGGTTGTACTTTATCCGATCGCCGACGCTCTTCATCTCATTCATGGTCCGATAGGGTGTGCTGCGTATACATGGGACATACGCGGTGCCCTCTCATCGGGACCCGAACTTCACAGAATGAGCTTCTGTACTGATCTCCGCGAAAACGACGTTATCTACGGCGGAGAAAAAAAATTATATAATGCTCTCATATCTCTCATTGAAAAATACAATCCGAAGGCTGCGTTTATTTATTCAACCTGTATCGTGGGTCTCATTGGAGACGACATAAACGCAGTCTGCCGGAAAGTATCAGCTGAAAAAAATATACCTGTCATCCCTGTGCATTCCGAAGGTTTCAAGGGAACTAAAAAAGACGGATACCGTGCGGCATGCGAAGCTTTGTTTACGCTCACGGGATTTGATAATGAAAGCGAAGTGCCGAAGCACAGCATAAACATACTCGGAGATTTTAATTTAGCCGGCGAAAGCTGGATAATAAAAAATTATTACAAAGAAATGGGAATAGATGTCGTTTCGTGTCTTACCGGCGACGGACGCATCGATGAAATAAAGAAGGCTCACCGCGCGTCATTGAATGTCGTGCAGTGTTCCGGTTCTATGACTTTTCTCGCTAAACTGATGAAAGAAAAATACGGAATACCTTTTATCCGGGTTTCATATTTCGGAATAGAGGATTTATCCGAAGCGCTTTATGAAGTGGCGCGTTTTTTCAAAGAAAAAGAACTAATTGATAAAGCTGCAGAACTTGTCGGAAGAGAGCTTTCGGTAATATATCCCGAAATAACAAAATTCAAATCAAGGCTTGAAGGAAAGAAAGCCGCGATATATGTCGGCGGATCTTTTAAGGCATTCTCTCTTGTTAAAGCACTCCGGCATCTCGGAATGAAAACCGAAGTCGTCGGAAGCCAGACAGGAAGCAAGGATGATTATGATTATCTCAAAGAAATCTGCGATGAAGGGACAATAATTGTTGATGATACTAATCCGCTTGAACTTTCGCACTTTATTGAAGAGCGCGGAGTTGATCTTTTGATCGGCGGAGTAAAGGAACGTCCGATTGCATATAAACTCGGAATTGCATTCTGCGATCATAATCATGAAAGAAAGATTCCGCTGGCCGGATTCGAAGGCATGGTCAATTTCTGCCGCGAAGTTTATTCGTCGGTATTGAGTCCCGTGTGGAAATATTCGCCGGCATACAGAAAACGCAAAGGAGGAACCGTATGAAAGCACCAGAGAAAGTAATAGAAAAAATAGCGGATCCCGCAAGAAATACATGCAGATTATGCGCGCCTCTCGGTGCAAGCACGGTCTTTAGAGGTATCGAAAACTGCATTCCTCTTCTTCACGGTTCCCAGGGCTGTTCGACATACATCCGCCGTTATATGATTAGTCATTTCCGTGAACCGGTGGATATTGCTTCTTCAAACTTCAGCGAATCGGCGGCTGTGTTCGGCGGAAGAGAAAATCTTCATACAGCGCTTGATAATGTTATCGGAAAGTATCAGCCGTCACTCGTCGGAATCGCAACTACTTGTCTTTCTGAAACTATCGGAGATGATGTTTCGCTTTATATAAGGGAATATAATGAAAAGAATAAATCGGAAGTTCCCATTGTAAATGTTCCGACTCCAAGCTACAAGGGAATTCATACCGATGGATACCGTGATGCTGTTATTTCATGCATCAAAACCGTTTCAAAAGACAATGAAACCGGTGATTTTATAAATATAATTCCATCATTTGTTTCTCCTGAAGATTTGCGCCACCTGAAGGAAATAGCATCTGATTTTGAAACTGAAGCAGTTCTTTTTCCTGATTATTCAGAAACTCTAGACGGCGAATCATGGGACAGTTACCGGAAAATTTCTCCGGGCGGAACACAGTTGAATGATATCGCAAGAATGAAATCGGCAAAGGCATCAATAGTTATCGGAAGCAGTCTGTCGCGCAGCGGTCTTTCGGGTTCATTATCAGAACATCTCACGAATGCTCATTTCATGAATCTTCCTATAGGAATAGATTTGTGTGATGAATTTTTTGCTGCGTTTGAAAAAGCGACAGGAAAACCGCTCCCTGAAAAATACAGCGCAGAACGCAACCGTCTGGTTGATTCATACATGGATGCGCATAAATACTTTTTTGAAAAACGCGCGATAATAGCCGGAGACGAAGACCTTGTGGTTTCGCTTGCGTCATTCATGTCGGAAATCGGAATCGTTCCGGTGATATGCGCTACGGGTTCAGATAATCCTGAAGCCGTAAAACTGATAAAAAAATACGCACCGGATGCTGAAGTCATGGCTGATTCCGATTATGCGACTGTTCTTGATAAGGCAAGAGGAATGAACTGTGACCTTGTTATCGGAAGCAGCAAGGCTTTTTATCTTTCAAAGAATCTTTCGATTCCTCTGGTTCGTGTCGGGTTTCCGGTGCATGACAGATTCGGTTCACAGAGAATTAAGCATCTTTGTTACCGCGGCACGCAGAGCATTCTTGATAATATTGCAAATGCGATTATCGAACATAAGCAAAACAGCTCAAACATAGGATACAGCTACCTGTAAGGAGGAAGATATGAGTGCAAGTGTAAATTTCGGGAATCACCCTTGTTTTAACAGAGAACTAAGGCATCAAACGGGAAGAGTTCATCTGCCGGTTGCTCCGGCATGCAATATTCAGTGTAATTTTTGCGACCGTAAGTATGACTGCATAAACGAATCTCGTCCCGGAGTGACAAGCACGGTTCTTAGTCCGCGTCAGGCTATTACATATCTTGATTCGGTCCTTGAAAAAATACCGAATATAGCCGTTGTCGGAATTGCGGGTCCGGGAGATCCTTTTGCAAATACAGAAGCCACTCTTGAGACGATGAGATATGTTCACGAAAAATATCCTGACAAGATACTGTGTCTTGCGACCAACGGAGTTGGTCTTCCTGACGCGGTTGAAGAAATATCAAGGATGAATATTTCGCATGTAACCGTTACGGTGAACGCCGTTGATCCGGAGATAGGCGCTAAGATATACAAATGGGCGCGGCACGGCGGAAAAGTTTACCGCGGTGTTGACGCTGCCTGGTTTATTCTCTCGCGCCAGATTGAAGGAATTCGCGCGCTTAAAGAGAAAGGAATTACCGTCAAAATAAACACAGTAGTTATTCCGGGTATAAACGATAATCATGTTCAGGAAATATCAATGAGGATGCTTGAACTTGGAGCTGATGTACAGAACTGCATACCTCTATGTCCGGTTGCTGAAACTGAATTCGCGAATTTGATTCAGCCGACTCCTGTGGAAATGGCAAAGATACGTGAAGGTGCCGCTTCTTATCTTCCTCAGATGAGCCATTGTGCACGCTGCCGTGCGGATGCGGCCGGTCTTCTCGGTCAGGCAAATCAGGAAGAAATTTCGGAACTTTTAAGTAAAGCTTCTAAAACAGAACTTTCAAATGAAAGACCGTATGTTGCCGTCGCCAGCATGGAAGGGGTTCTTGTGAATCAGCATCTGGGCGAAGCTGAATATTTGCGGATATACGGAATGAATAACGGTTCTCCCGAACTGATTGAAAAAAGATTTACGCCCGAATCCGGAAGCGGAGACCGCAGATGGGAAAACATGGCGGATTTGATTAAGGACTGCGCGGCGCTTCTTGTCAGCGGCGTGGGAGCAAATCCCAAAAAGATAATCGAAGGCTCGGGAGTAAAAATATATGCCGTGGAAGGTCTTATTTCAGAAGCAGTAGAAATGATAATGAAAGGAAAAGAACTTCCAAAGGTGATGATGAAAACTGCAGGAAGCTGCGGTATGGGAAAAACCTGCAGCGGCACCGGTGGAGGATGCGGATAATTGCTGATAAATAAACGGAGGATAAAATGAAAAAACCAAAGCATCATATTTTCGTCTGCGCAAGTTTCCGCGCGGGCGGAGATGCGCAGGGAGTATGCGCGAAAAAAGGAAGCATGAATCTGCTTCAGTACATGGTTACTGAACTTTCCGACAGGGGAATGGCTGACTGCATGGTGTCCAGCACGGGTTGCCTGAAAGTCTGTGACAGAGGACCTGCTCTCGTTGTTTACCCCGAGAACTGGTGGTACGGAAAGATTGAAAACGAAGCTATGATTGATGAAATTATCGATTCAATCGAGTCGGGAGTTCCGGCTGAAAAATATCTCATAGCGGATTAATCCGGTTTCAGCGTTTCCGGACTAAATACATACCGGAAATGCTGAAATTGATTTTGAAGGAGGAAGAATGGCTAACGATTGGAAGAAGTATTATGATGAAGGTCTGGCTTATATGAATTCTCTGAAGAAGCATATTGATACCGGAAAAAATTTCTCGCCTGAACTTAAATATAATATCTGTACTATGGGGATGGAGAAATTTTTTATTTCGATTTTGATTTATTATGAGATGATTCCTTTTCATCACACGCTGAACGCTCTTGCGCAGGATGTAATGGAGTTTCACGATATGGATCCCGTGCTTGTAGACAATTTAAAAAAGATTGATTCATTTCAGGATATGTGTTCTCTTGAAATTCCAAAGCCCAGAGTTTTCACAAATGCCGAGATTGATCTGACTGAAAAGACATTTGAGGAAATTCATAGTTTGGCTAAACTAATTCTATACGGCATAAATGGTGCTGACGGTGATTCAAAAAAAGAAAGTGCGGTTTCTTGATACGACTTTACGCGACGGATTGCAGTCTCCGTCTGTTCATTTTAACGATAAGGCGAAAATAGAAATTGCATGCGCTCTTGACCGTGCGGGAATTGATGTTATCGAAGCAGGTTTTCCTTCAGCTTCAAAGAAGCAGTTTGATGTTATAGATGCTATCTGCGGTGAAGTGAAAGGCTCTGTAGCCGTAATGGGACGAATGAATGAAAAAGATATATCGATATGCGCACAGTCTCTAAGAAAATCAGCTTCGGGATGCATTCACGTAAGTGTTCCTGCTTCAAAATATCTGCGTGAATCAAAGACGGGTCTTGATACTGCTTCTACGACGAAGCTTGCCCTGCAGTCGCTAAGTCTTATTAAATCATCAGGCTTCATCGCGGAAATAGGAATTGAAGACGCTGGCCGTACTGAATATTCTTATGTAGAAGAGCTTTGCCGTGTGTTATCCGAAAACGGCGCGGATATCATTAATATAGCCGACACATCGGGATTTATGCAGACTGATGAATTCGGTCATTTAATCAAAAAACTGCATTCATCTGTTTTGCGTTTTGAAACAGGAGAAACGGTTCTAAGCGTTCATTGTCACAATGATTTCGGTCTTGCAGCTGCAAATACTCTTGCTGGCATTTACAACGGCGCGTCTCAAGTAGAAACAACAATCGGCGGTGTAGGCGAAAGATCCGGAAACGCCCAGTTTGAAGCGGTGTTAGCCGCGCTCGAAGAAAGACCTGATTATTATAATGCCGAAACAAATATTGAAAAGAAGTCGGTTGCCTCATTGTGCGAACTTGTAAGAAAACATTCATGTCTAATCGAACCTGATTCCATACCGCTTTCAGGAAGAAATTCTTTTCTGCATTCTTCGGGAATTCATCAGAAAGCTCTTATAAAATCTAAAAATTCATATTCGATTATTAATCCTGAAGTTTACGGCTTTGATAAAGACAGATTCGATATAACGGTTTTTTCTGGTTCCGGAGCTTTTGTTTTTTACGTAAAGGAACTTTGCGGATTGGAAATAGAAGAGGAGACTGCATCAGTATATCTTTCTGAATTGAAAAATGAATATCATTCAAACGGAGTTATCAGTGCGACAGATATTTTGAGTTTTATTTACAATAAGGGATTATTCGCCGGCGAAATATGGTTCCTTTCATCGATTAAATCATATGAGGAAAATGCACCCGGAGAGGTTTTACTCGAAGTTGAATTAAATTCGATAAATAATTCAATTCTGAAATGCGCGGCTTCAGGCAGCGATTTCGCTGATGTTTCTGCGAAAATTATTAATGATCTATTCAATCAAGAAATAGAAATAATTCAGACTCAGACATATTCGTCCGGATCGGCGGGCAGTATTAGTTATAGATGTGATTTCAAAGCTTCATTTTCAGGGAAAATATACTATTCATCTAATGTCGCCGAAAGAATTTCGGAATCTGTTTTCAATGCTTTTCTTGATATTCATAACCAGATCGGAGGATGTAATGCGTGAAGTGGTGATAGAAAAAGCAGTTGCGGGAGATGCTCCGCTTCTTGCTGAAATGATAAAAAAGCTTTTTGATATTGAAAAGGATTTTAAATCGGATATAGCGAATCAGATAAACGGAATTGTAATGCTTATTGAAAAAGAGCAGGCTGTAGTTTTTAAGGCGCTGTCCGGGGATAAAATAATCGGAATGGTTACCGGTCAGCTGGTCGTTTCCACCGCTTCGGGAGGATACTCGGTTTTGCTCGAAGATCTTTTCGTAGATACTGATTTCCGTCTCGGCGGTGTCGGCAAAGCGCTTCTGAAAAATTTAGTAACTTGGGCAAACCAAAACGGAGCATTAAGGATTCAGCTTGTGGCGGATACTTCAAATTCATCGGCTGAATCGTTTTATACGGCAATGGGTTTTTCTCCCACCCGCATGATGGGTTGGTATCAGTATCTGTAATTTTTGCCAGCGGGAAGCTCTTTGCAGGCCATTCTGTTAAATCAAAGTTAATTTGTTGTTATACGAAGCTTGTTTTTCTGTTTTTTCTTTATGATTTGTGTCCTTTTTTGTTACTTGTTCCAAGAGGACAATATGGCACAGCAAAACAAAAACAAGGAAATTAACGAGCTTAGTCTTCTTTTTGATATCAGCCGCAAGCTGAACGAAACCATGGATATAAAAAGTCTTATCCGTCCTGTACTGGAAATGATGGCGGAAAAGCTCGAAATGATGCGCGGCACTGTCACAATTCTCAACAGAAAAACAGGCGAACTGTTCATTGAAGAAGCATACGGCCTTTCGGATGATGAAAGGGAAAAAGGCAAATATAAAATCGGAGAAGGAGTTACCGGAAAGGTTTTTAATACAGGAAAGCCGGTTGTAATTCCCAGAATTTCCGACGAACCGATGTTTCTTGATAAAACCGGATCGCGCAAAAAACTCAATAAATCGGACATTACTTTTATATGCGTTCCCGTTATAGCTGACAATGAAGTTATTGGGACTCTTTCCGCAGACAGGCTGTTCAGCGACAGTGTTGCTCTGGATGAAGATTTAAGACTTTTAACAATAATAGCTTCAATCATATCGCAGGGTGTCAGGCTTCGCCAGATTGCAGGTGAAGAAATGGACAAGCTCAAAGATGAAAACATGCGTCTTACCGACCAGCTGCGCGAAAAGCACGG
>JAKPJF010000178.1 GCA_029554345.1 Spirochaetota bacterium
GCCTATCGCGTTTGAAAATGCTGTATGGGCATATATTACAGGCGCGGCTATAGCGATAAAAAAAGGAATCACTGATGCTGCTACAGCGGCAGAAACTATCGGAGAAGGACTTCAGTCTTTCTGTATCCCTGGTTCTGTTGCTGATGACAGAAAAGTTGGTATCGGACATGGAAATCTCGCAGCAATGCTTCTCAGAGAAGAAACTAAATGTTTCGCTTTCCTTGCAGGTCATGAATCTTTTGCCGCTGCAGAAGGCGCAATAGGTCTTGCAAGATCTGCTAACAGAGTTAGAAAAACTCCTTTGAAAGTTATACTCAACGGTCTTGGAAAAGACGCTGCTTTCATTATTTCCAGAATCAACGGTTTTACTTATGTTCAGACTAAGTTTGATTATTACACAGGAAAACTTGACATTGTCAAAGAAACTGCTTATTCAAACGGAGAAAGAGCAGCGGTAAGATGTTATGGTGCTGACGACGTTCGTGAAGGCGTAGCTATCATGCACAAAGAAGGTGTTGACGTTTCCATCACCGGAAATTCAACAAATCCGACAAGATTCCAGCACCCTGTTGCAGGAACTTATAAGAAAGAATGTGTTGAACAGGGTAAGAAATACTTTTCAGTTGCTTCAGGCGGCGGAACAGGAAGAACTCTTCACCCGGATAATATGGCTGCAGGTCCTGCTTCTTACGGTATGACTGATACTATGGGACGTATGCATTCAGACGCGCAGTTCGCGGGATCTTCATCGGTTCCGGCTCACGTTGAAATGATGGGTCTTATCGGTATGGGAAATAACCCGATGGTAGGAGCTACTGTAGCTGTTGCAGTTGCAATCAGCCAGGCTAAGTAAGAAACTATTCCATAAAAACAGAAAAGCCGACTATTATTAGTCGGCTTTTTTAATCTTTTCGTTTCATATTCATTTCACTCTATTTTCATATTACTTTCACTATCCGGCAGAATCTATACATTATCCGGCAATAATCCGGAATATGGAGGATAAATGAAAAATCAGTTTTTTAAAGCACTTATGATTATCGGAATGATTTTAGGGCTTCTAATCCCAATTCAAATGGTTAAATCATTAGTTAATGAAAGAAAAGAACGGCAGCAGGAAGTTTATACTGAGGCGGGAAAAACATGGGGCGGAAATTTTATTTTCGGCGGAGTATATGCTTCATCGGGAAACAAAAAGATATTTCCAAAATTTGTTAATATCAACTGTGAACTTCAATCGGAAATAAGAAAAAAGAATATTTTCAAAATACCATGCTTCACATCAATAATGGTTGTTGATGCAGATTTTGATGACTCAAAAAATCTGACAAATTTTATCCTGGGCATGAATTTTTCTCAGAACGGTAATATCGAAATTGATTCAATAAAAATAAATGACGAAAACATATATTGTTCAAACAATAATCTTCAGAGTTCAGAATCTGTTTGGAATAATGATATAGTTAATATCAAATCAAAAGGTTCTCTGAAAAAATGTTCTATACGCTTTAAAATTAGAGGATCAGAAAAAATGTGTTTTTTGGAAGGAGCAACTCCATCAAAAATCACTATGACTTCAGACTGGCCGGATCCAAACTTTACCGGATTGCTCCCTGCGGAAAGAAAAATATCAAATAAAGGTTTCTCTGCAGAATGGAATTCTTCTTCCAAAACTTCTTCCAGTGAAAGAGGTAAAATATCAGATGAAGTTTTCGGAGTATCTCTTTATGTTTCTCAGAACATTTATCAACAGACTGATAGAATAATAAAATATGCTCTTCTTTTCATTTTCCTGACTTTTGCTGTATTCTTTATATTTGAGAATGTGTCAAATTTGAAGATTCATCCTTTTCAGTATCTATTAGTCGGAGGAGCTTTAACAATATTCTATCTCCTTCTTCTTTCTCTTAGCGAACACCTTTCATTCGGATTCTCTTATTTTATATCATCTCTTTCAACAATCTCTCTTATCTCTCTGTATTGCAGATCAGTATTAGGTGAAAAGAAAAGAGCTTTGATAATATGTGCTTTCCTGATTCTTCTATATGCGTTCCTTTACATTCTTATTCAAATGCAGGAATATTCACTTCTTCTTGGTTCTTTCGGTTTATTTTTTCTGTTAGCTGCAACAATGTTCTTTACCAGAAAGATTAATTGGCAGAATAAATAAATATTTAGAGGCAATTTGTTAAAAATTGCCTCTAAAAAACTTATTGCTTTTTTTAATCACGGTGCTGTTATTTTCATGTTTTAGAGAGGTATTTTATGAAACTCAGCACCGAATCCAAAGTCGGAATGATGGTAACGCTAAGCTTCACTGTTCTTATTGCCGTTATAGCTCTGCTTGCCAGAGTCAGCATAAATAGAAACGGCTATAATCTTCGTATATATTATACATTTCTAAGCGATCTCAGAGTAGCCGCTCCGGTAAAAATCGGAGGCGGAATTAAAATCGGCGAAGTAAAAGAAATCAAACAGTCAGCTGAGAAAACAGAAGTAATTCTTTGGATCAATAATGAATATAAACTACCCCGCTCTTCAACCTTTGCTATTTATACAACCGGTCTAATCGGAGAAAAATACATTAATGTCATAATTCCGCCTTTACGCGATAATGATATTTTTCTAGAAGACGGTGATATGAAATACGGAATGGAACCCGCTTCTTTTGACAGAATGATGCAGGTTTTTCAGGGATTTATGCAGGATAAAGACGGCGGACAGGTTCTTGCAGATATTTTTCAGAATTCGAGTATGTTTGTCCAGAATCTAAATAACATGACTCAGGAAAACAGAGCGGACATCCGTTCGACTGTATCAACTGCAAAAGCAACAATGACTGATCTCAATGTTCAAACTAAAATTTTTATGAGCCAGATGAATACCCTTACAAAAAACCTTTCAGACATTTCACAAACAAACAAGGAAGATATAACCATAACTCTTAGAAATCTTTCAGAATCAACAGACAGTCTGAATAAGATTCTTTACCGTCTTGAAAACGGGAGGGGAACTCTCGGGAAATTAATGACAGACGAAGAAATATATAATAATCTACGTGATGCTTCGATTTATGCAAAAGATTTTACCTATATTCTTTCCAAGAACCCTTCTCTGCTTATGTGGAAGGAACAAAAATAATGGCGAAAAAAGATCATTTCTTTCTTTGTTCCAACTGCGGTGAAAAATCACCCAAATGGTTAGGCAAATGCCCTTCATGCGGAGACTGGAATACTTTTGTTGAAGAAAATGAAAATACTAAAGAAAAGAAAATACGTCAGCATACGCATATTCTTTCTCTCTCTGAAATAGGATTAAAAGATTCTCCCCGTTTTACAACAGGGATATCGGAATTTGATGCTGTATGCGGAGGCGGAATTGTAAAAGGATCAGTCATCCTTATTGGAGGAGAACCCGGAATCGGAAAATCAACTTTGTCCCTACAAATAGCTTCATCCATGAAGACCCTTTATATTTCCGGAGAAGAATCACCTGAACAGATTAAACAAAGAGCTGACCGCCTTAAACTAAATACATCCAATATTTTTATATCAACAGAAAGATCCGTTGAAGCCATTGAACACATTTTGAGCTCACAGAAATTTGAAGCTGTTATTATTGATTCAATTCAAACAGTCTTTACAGAGAAAAATCCTTCAGCTCCCGGATCCGTATCTCAAATACGTGAATCCGCTGCAAGTTTAACGGAATCTGCAAAAAAAACAAATACTCCCTTTATAATAGTCGGACATATCACAAAAGAAGGAACTATTGCCGGACCAAAAATTCTCGAACACATCGTAGACACTGTTCTTTATTTTGAAGGTGATTTTACCAAGGAGTATCGGCTTTTAAAATCTTTCAAAAACCGCTTCGGCTCCGTTAACGAAATAGGAATCTTCAAAATGACTCCCGCAGGCCTTTTTCCGGTCGAAGACAGAAATTCAATTTTTTTAAATCCAAATCACCTTTCTTCTCCGGGCTCTTCAGTTTCTGCAGCCCTTGAGGGTAGCCGCATAATTCTTTTTGAAGTTCAGTCTCTTGTAACACCGACAAACTTTTCAAACCCTAAAAGAATGGCTGACGGCTTCGATCAGAACAGACTTTCAATAATATCTGCTGTTCTTGAAAAGTATCTAAAAATCCCGATGTCTTCATCTGATATTTTCATAAATCTTGCAGGTGGTTTTTCTGTCGGAGAAACAGCTTCTGACACAGCTATTGCCGTTTCAATAATTTCAAGTTATCTTAATAAGGCAGTTGATAGAAAAACCGGATTCATCGGCGAGATTTCTCTTTCAGGCGAAATACGCCCGGTTTCTCATATTGAAAGACGCATTTCCGAACTTTATCGCAACGGATTCAGCAGAGTTTCAGTTCCTTTTGCACAAAAGGATGATATAGATACTAAAGGCGGATTGGAGATATTACCTGCTGGAAGCGTAAGAGATCTGGTTTCTTTTACCGAAAAAAACAGTTGATAATATAGGGTCTTTTCGCCGATTAGTAAACGGGGTATTATTGTGAGAGCAAAAATAAGACAGGTCAAAAATTCCGCAAAACAGAAATGTTCAGAACGATATTTTATGTTTTCAAGAAAACTCATAAAGAGATGGGAAGCTTTTTTGCGCAAGGGTCACGAAAAAATGACCATTATGTTTATACCCCACAATGAGAAAAAGATATTCAATTTTCAGATTTCGAAGTTTATCATTTCATTTTTTATTATATTGTTCTTCATCGTTGTAAGCGCTTCTCTCATGGCATTTATAAAGCATAACCAGATAAAAAATGAAGAAAAAGAATCTATTAAGAAATATAACAATGTCAGAGCCCAGCTTCATAAATTTCAGGAACTCTCTTCAGAAATTGAATCTTTGATGGATGATATTAAACCTCAGGTAGAAAAAATTTATACATTATCAACCGGTACGGATGATCCCGAATCTATCTGGCTGACTCTTCCGGTTGATCCTGAAGAACAGACTTCACTTAAAAATCAGCATGTGCCATCTCAAATTGAAGACCTAAAAGAAATACGTAAAAATCTTTCAAATGCAGCAAACACGATGAAAACTGTTAAAGTCTTTCTTGATGAAAGAAGAAAGGTCGCAAACGGAACTCCTTCGATGTTTCCAAATAACGGTCATATCACTTCCCTATTCGGATGGAGAAGATCTCCTTTCGGTTTCGGAAGGGATTTTCACTATGGAATAGATATAGCTGCAGATCATGGAACACCGATTAAAGCTACCGCAAAAGGAATTGTTGTCTTCGCCGGCTGGTCAGGCGGATACGGAAACATGATCCGAGTAAAACATGATTACGGATACGAAACAATATATGCCCACTGTTCGAGATTGAATGTTTCAAAAGATCAGACAGTAGAACGCGGAGATGTTGTCGGTTTTGTTGGTCAGACAGGATCTTCTACCGGAAACCATTGCCATTATGAAATTAGAATGAGCAATACCGCTGTCAATCCGTACCCTTATATGAGTCCGGTATGGTAATTCTATCTTGATATAAGCATACGAATACCGATTGCAATTAGAAATACCGCAAATATTTTCTTTAAGACCGATGCATCAGCAATAAGAGCAATTTTTGCACCGAAGAATCCGCCTAAGACAAATGACACGGCAATAATTACTGCCGATGTTATGTTTACATTCCCTTGTTTATAATATTCAGCTGCCGCTAGTAGTCCTATCGGAAGAACCATTGCTGCAAAAGTTGTTCCCTGCGCCAAATGCTGTGAATATCCCATAAAAAAAACAAGAGCCGGAATCATAATGATTCCTCCGCCTATTCCAAGCAAACCGCTGAAAACACCGGCTGTCAGTCCGATTGCCGCCGCAATAAACATTTTATATTTCCTCCAACTTCTGCTTGATATAATAATACTTCATTAGTAGAATGACTATTCAATAAACTTATGATCAATCTATTAAATACAGATATCAACTCTGTCAAAAACAAATTATACACACTCCCTTTTGATTATTCAGAGATTCGTCTTGTTGATCAAAAGTCGAACTATATATCCATTTCCGGAAAACAGACAGAATCTGCTGCAAGCGGTGGTTCTTCCGGCGGAATAATCAGAGTTCTGAAAAACGGAAACTGGATCGTAACTTCTTTTAATGATTTTAGCAAAATTGATTATTATCTGTCGAAACTGACTGAAAAAGCTAAATCGATTAAGCAAAAAGGAAATTCTTTCATACACACAAGCTCTCCAGCAATAATTAATAAAACAACTTCATCCGCGATTACTCTGGATTCAGTTTCTTTTGATGACAAATTTCTATTGGCAGAAAAGTACAATAACATTCTTTTTAATCATGATAAGATTCAGACTTCACGCTCCATCTATAAAGATTCACTTTCCACATACTGCTACCTAAATTCAGAAGGCAGTGAAATTATTTATAACAAATCTTTCTGCGGAGTTTCTCTATCTGCAACGGCAAAAGACGGAAACGAAATTCAGCCTTATCACAATTCATTTGCAAGATACGGCGGGTTTGAAATAGCTCAAGGACACGAGCAAACTGCAGAATCAATTGTCAAAACCGCAATAGAAATGCTTACTGCCGAAAATGCAGACGGCGGAAAATATGATATCATCTGCGACCAGAAGCTTTCAGGAGTTTTTATTCATGAAGCATTCGGTCATCTTTCTGAAGCAGACGCGATTTATGAAGATGAAAGAATGAAAAAAATTATGACAATCGGCAGTCAATTCGGAAAAGCAACTCTGAACGTCATTGATGACGGAACTCTTGAAGATTATGCCGGATATATCCCGTGCGACGATGAAGGTATAATGTCTGCAAAAAATTATTTGATTAAGGATGGCCTACTTTCGGGCAGACTTCATTCCAGAGAAACAGCACATAAAATGAATGAAAATCCTACCGGAAACGCACGTGCAATTTCAACTTATTTTGCTCCAATAGTTAGAATGACTAACACCTATATTGATAATGGAAAATACTCAAAAGACGATTTATTCAATTCTCTTGATGACGGAATTTACGCGATAGATTATCACGGCGGAATGACAAACCTAGAGCTTTTTACATTTTCACCGGCATACGGTTATCTGATAAAAAACGGCAAACCTGTAAAAATGCTGAAAAATATTATGCTTTCGGGTAATGTTTTTGAAACACTGAAAAATATTGATATGATTGCCAATGATAAAATGCATTTTGGAGGACTCGGCGGCTGCGGAAAAGCCGGTCAATCGCCTCTGCCTGTTTCTCTCGGAGGACCTCATATTTTAGTAAAAGATGTTTTAATCGGAGGGAAGCAATGATTTCCGCTGAAAAATATCTTAAAGCAAATACAGATTGGTATGAATTCTATTTTGAAGAATCCGAATCTTTTCCGATAAGCTTTGCAAATAACCGCTTCTATTCCATGTCCGAAAAATTTTCGTCCGGCTGCGGAATAAGAGTTTCCGTCGACGGAAGAATCGGTTTTTCTTTTTCAAACAATAAAGACAAACTTCTTGAAACAGCTCAAACGGCAGTATCCCTTTTAAAGTTCAGCGAAATTCAGCAAATCACTTTACCTGAAATTCCTCACAATATAATCGAACCGATAACCTACGTGGAAAATAACATTTCTACTGATTTAGAAATATCCTCAGCAGAGAATACTATTTCTTTAATCACGTCTGAATTTAATGACGCTCTTTCTGATGTCAGAATCAATTCAGGAAAAGGATCAAGGCGAATCATTAATTCAAAAGGGCTTGATTTCTCTTCAAAGTATTCGTTTTATTCTGCAAGCGTAAGCACAGAAAGAATTCTTGACGACAAAAGCAGGATCTCAGTCTGGGATTCTGTTTCTTCCATCAAAAAAGAAAATTACGAACATCTTTGCTCAGAAATAATACAAGTGCACAAATTATCTCAAATCAGCGCAAAAGTAAATCCGGGAAAAGTTCCTGTTATTTTTACTCCTCATGCTTTTTCTTCTCTTATATCAATTTTATTAAACCAGCTATCAGGCGGAAGTCACTATAAAAAGATTTCTCCTTTTACCGGTAAAATCGGAGAAAAATTATTTTCAGATAATCTCACAATAACAGATAATCCTCTTTTGGATAATTCATATCATAGTTTCGCACTTGATGATGAAGGAGTTACCGCAAGACAAAAAGATATTATTTCTTCAGGTGTTATCAATGAGATTATCACCGATTTGAAATATTCTTCTCTACTCGGAATCAAACCGAGCGGAAATTCATCGAGAAGTTATTCTTCACTTCCGTCACCTTCATTTTCTAATGTAATAATTAAACCCGGAACATTAAGTCTTTCTGATTTAATGAAAACAGCAAAAAACGGAATCTTAGTTGATCAGATGATCGGTCTTGGACAATCCAATACTATTACAGGAGATTTTTCATGCAATTTAAGTCTGGCTTTTTCTTTTAATGAAAATGAAATTCAGGGCAGAATTAAAGACTGTATGATTTCAGGAAATCTTTACCAGCTTCTCAACAGTGAAATTGTTTTTTCAAGTGAAACGAAACAAACAGGAAATTTCAATTGCCCGTATGTACTTTTCTCATCTATAGATTTATCAGCCTGATTTATCTGCCGTCTGATTCAATAAAAAAATCTGTTATATGATATACAGATCTCTCTTTTGTTGCACTGAATAGCCATTCTTTTCTTATTTCTCTCGGAGTACCTTCATAAAGAACAAGATAAACCTTTACTCTTGAAACAGGGTGACCGAAAGCTCCATAATTTTGAATCTGAATAGAATAAATTCCCGGCAAAGCCTTTACCATAGTGAAAGTCTGCGGAGCATAATTTGAATCATCATAAACAAGATTTCCGCCGTTTTTTGTTACAGTAGAATTCCAATAGCATTTTTCTCCGGTAGGATCTATAACCCATAAATCGACGAATGAAGGAGTATCCCAGGTAAGAAGAACTTTTATATCTTTTGACGGAACTTTTGCAAAAAATGAAACTCTTTCCTTTTGTCCATTTGCGTGAATTTCAACAAGATTATTGCCCGGCGATGCTACGGCTTTAATTGAAAATTTTCCGTTTACAACAGGAATGGTCTGAGGCAATCCGTTCAGAACTAGAATTGCTGATTTTCCGGAATATCCTGAAATAGTTCCTTTTATCAAATATACCTGATCTGACATGTATCCGGCTTTCGGAGTTTCAATTATTATTGAAGAAGCTTTAAGCTCCATTATTGAAAAAAGCAATATCGGAATAATAATCAAATACTTTTTCATAACCTTTTTTATTCTAGTCTTAAGAAATAAATTCAACAAAAAAAGCAGGTTACTTTTCAAATAACCTGCTTTTAAATTATTAATTCATAAACAGCTTAATACTTTTTATCAGCGTAACCAACCCAGCCTTCAGCTTCTACAAGAGCTTTGCTGAATCCGTCGATCTCAAAACTGATTTTTTCAGATGCTCCGCCTGAAGTTATGATAAAACTTCCTGAGTTTACATCAATATCAATTTCTGTTTCTTTTCCGGAATATTTTCCGAAAAGATATTCTATCTTGTCTTTCGGAAGTTCAATCGCAAGCATTCCGCAATTATACATATTCTGTCTGAATATTCGGGCAAAATTCTCAGCAATTACAGCATTAATTCCGTTAACTTCCAATGCCCACGGAGCATGTTCACGGGAAGAACCGCATCCAAAATTAGCTCGTGTAATTATAGCTGCCTTTCCGGAAAGATCTGTCTTTGGATTGAAAGTATCAAGCTTCAGATCTTCTAAAGTAAAAGGTTTCAACGCTTCCTTTGTAATTTCAGTAAGATATTTCGCCGGAATAATTTCATCCGTATTGATATCAGATCTGTTTAAAAATAAAACTTTACCTTTAAAATTTTTCATTTTAATCTCCTTATTTCCCGGCAAAAAGTTTAGAGTTGGTTATATACCCTGCAATTGCCGTTGCTGCCGCCGAAGCCGGACTCATAAGATGAACAGTTCCGCCTTTTCCCATACGGCCGTAGAAATTTCTGTTAGTAGTTGAAGCGCAAACTTCACCTTCAGCAAGAACACCGTTACTCATACCAAGACATGCTCCGCAAGTAGGATTGGTAACAACAAAACCTGCATCATGAAAAACAGAAAGAATTCCTTCATCCATTGCCTGTTTAAAAATCTTTGGCGTCGCAGGCGATACGATTCCTCTAACATTCGGAGAAATTGTATTTCCTTTCAATATATCAGCTGCAATACGAAGATCTTCGATTCTTCCGTTTGTACATGAACCGATGTAAATCTGATCAACTTTTGTTCCTTCCATCTCCTTAACGGTTTTTACCTGATCAGGCTTATTTCCGAAAGTCGCCATCGGCTCAAGCTTGGAAAGATCATATTCAATAACCTTTTCAAACTTAGCGTCTGAATCGCTTTTCCATTTGGAATATTCTGCAAGAGCATCTTCTTTGGATTTGAAATCTTTCTGAATGAACGGCCAAAGATACTCAACAGTTTTCATATCAGGATAACAAACACCGCTTGTTCCGCCTGCTTCAATAGCCATATTACAAAGAGTCATTCTTGACTCCATGCTCATTTCATCGACGATCTCGCCTGTAAATTCCATAACTTTATCAGTTGCACCGTTTACGCCGATCTGCGAAATAACATAAAGAATCGCGTCTTTCGCATAAACTCCCTTCTGGAGCTTTCCCTTAAGAACAAATTTTATAGTTGAAGGATACTTGAAAGAGCAAACTCCCTTCAAGATTCCAACTTCAAGATCGGTTGTTCCTACTCCAGCCGCGAACGCGCCGAATGCACCATGAGTACATGTATGAGAATCTCCCATGATAATGGTATATCCCGGACGGACAAAACCCTGTTCAGGGAAAAGTGCATGACATACTCCGTTTTTTCCGACGTCAAAGAAATCCTTGATATTATGACGGCGCGCCCATTCGCGCATAATTTTGCCCTGCTCTGCAGTTTTTGAATCCTTTGCAGGGGTAACATGATCTATAACCGCCTTAATTTTTGACGGATCAAAAACCCTATCCATACCGCGCGAAACAAGATCGTTTATCGCGATAGGCGTTGTAATTTCATGGCAGAAAACCGCGTCAAGCTTGAGAACGTAAGTTCCCTCGAAAGGTTTGTCCGCGATATGCGAATCAAATATTTTTTCCGCTAATGTTTTTCCCATAACCTTCTCCTTAATTATATTGATAATAATCCGCTTATTAAAGCGGTTACTTTTTCTTTCTAATACCCGTTATCATCGAATAAATTCCAGCTGTAAGAAATACCGACGACATTAAAACAAGAAAAATATAAAGCTGTTTAACCGACAAATCATTTCTTATTCCGACATGAAGAATTAATGTAATTACAACCGTCAGAATTGCTAAAACAGTCAAAACGCTTATTGCTAATGCATAAGGTTTTCTCGGTTTAACAATAAAGAAAAAAACAAACAATGACAAAAATACCGCCGCGAAAAGACTAATAAATCTCATACTCATTGAACTAATCCAGTGATGCTGGGTGGTAATGTAAAAATAATCAGCTGCCAAGATAACAGATAGAAACAAAAATTCTTTTAACGAAAATTTATGAAACATCTAAATCTCCTTAAAAAATCCCTTGGAAGGAGTCACAACCCAATAAGCCTTAAGCTTACTCCCGCCTGTATTTCTCAAAACATGAGGAATATCAGAAGAAAAAGAAATGCTGTCGCCGCTTTCAAGAACATAGGTTTCTGTTCCGTACTTGAGCTCTCCCTTTCCTTGAAGAATGATTCCCATCTCCATACCGATATGACCGTATTCTTCAGAACCTTTTTCTGATCCTGAATCAATTTCTAGATAATAAGCTTCTATGCCGTGTTCAAGATTCTTCCACGCGCTTGAAAGCTGTTCATAGACAACACCGTGAGAAGAAAATGTGTTACGGTCATTTTTTTTGACAATGTCTACCTGCTTATTCTTTTTAAAATCTCCGAACAAATATTCAATGTCGATATCCATAACATCGACGATTGAAAGCAGAGTTTCAATAGCAGGGGAAACCTTGTTTCTTTCTATTTGGGAAATAAGAGATTCGGTAACACCGCACTTCTCGGCGACCTCTTTCATCGTAATTCCCTTGCGTTCGCGAACCGAACGGATTTTTTCACCAAATTTATACTTCATAATATATACTACAGCCACTTAAGTATATGTTAAGAAGAAGTCAAGCACTTTCTACAGGATGTAGAAAGATTGCCCGCGAGATGGACGAAGTCCATAGCGGGACAGCGCAAACATTACCCCGGAGTTTAAGGTGTGAAGTTATCTTATAGTTATATTCGGAGCTGTCAGGAGGACAGCGGAGAAACAGCAATATTTTATTAATACCAATAATACATACTCGCATGGATGTAGAAAGCTAGCAAGACGCTTTTATGCAAACTTTGAGCCATCACGATGATGGTAACGAGACTCTGTGCCAGGATGGCACAAAAAAGAGTCGAGCAGTTTGCTCGGGAAGCGTCTCGTTTGTCGGGCTCGTTCCGACTACCCGCGAGATGGACGAAGCCCATAGCGGGAGACCGCAAGCATTACCTCGGAGTTTGAGGTGTGAACAATATTGATAACATCAATCGAAGCGAACACGCGTAGTGCACAGGAAGTGTACCAGTTTGGCGCGCCCATGGATGGGATACGCGCCAAAAAGTCTGCTGAGTCATATCAATAATAAAATGAGAATTTAAATTCTCTACCGCATGGATGTAGAAAGCTAGCGAGACGCTTTTATGCAAACTTTGAGCCATCACGATGATGGTAACGAGACTCTGTGCCAGGATGGCACAAAAAAGAGTCGAGCAGTTTGCTCAGGAAGCGTCTCGTTTGTCGGCCTCGTTCCGACTGCCCGTGTAAGAAGTTTTAGAACTTCTTCGCTCGGTTTGGATTATTTATTGGTAGTAGAGTTTAAAATCTTTAAAAAAATATAAAACTAGCAATTAAAAAAGTTATCCCAAATCCAAACAGCGATAATATTGCAACCAACGCACACAATTTTGATTGGAACCTAATATTATTTAATTCTTTATCCTCGTCTTCTAAAAAAAAGAAATCTAAAACTTTTTGTGGGAGAATAATATCAGTAATACTCTTTATTTTTTGCTCGTTTTCATATCGCTCAGGAAATTTTTCTTTTAATAATTTATCATAGTTTATCGCTTTCTTATTAGCAATTATGAAAAATGTAACAATAATCATCATTTGAAAAAACAATATCAGCAACATTAACTTTTGCATTCTTACACCTTGTTAAATTATTTATTTACCTTGCTCATCATGTATTAATCTAGTATTCTCCTAACAGTCCGCTCAAAATAAAATTGGTCAAAGCTTCTTTGAAATTTATTATAATTTTACTGCAAATAATTTTTAGGAGAGATAACCCTGACCACTAGTACCAATCTACACAATAAAGCTGCAAGAATAAAGATAAATTTGATCGAACTTACAGGATAACTGGAAAATGTCGGCAATTAAATAAATCATCATGCCTGAAGCATGAACTGCAAAACGCCATACTAGGCTTTCGCTGATGAAATTAAATTTGCTTACAAGAAACCAAAATCAACGGCTTATTTTTTAATTTCAAAGAATAGTGTCAGGAGAATACCTTCATTGTTCATTACAATTTTAATTTCTGAATCAATTGCTTCAAAGCTGCCACTCAATTCAACTCCGCTTCGCGGATGGGGTTTCAAAGAGCTAAATGATTTAGATTCAATATGTTAAAGTCCGGCATTACCGGCCTTTTTTCTCTCTCTAACTTATCATTAAGAACATCTATCGTAATAACCCCTTATGTTTAAATATCCCTCAGTTTGATTATACTTAGATTATGTTAAATTAAAAATTACTCTTCAATGGCTGAAAAAGAATCATTAAAACAAAAATTATAATTGAGGAAATAATATACACAATTCGAATAACTTTTTGACTATATCCCCCTAATAATCGAAAATATATTATAATTGAAGGGTACAATGCAATATTAATAATTATTGCTAACATAATGTGAAAGAAAAGATTCATTTATTCTCCTTTTTATAATCATCCCATAATTTTAGAGTTTCATTCATTTCACTTCTGATATTATCTAGATTCTTAACACATTCAGTAGGTAATTTAAAAATTTTAAACCCCACACCAATATCTGTCTGTATTGTGCTAGTATTTACCTGACAGTCCGCTCAAAATAGAATTGGTCAAAACTTCTTTGAAATTTATAATGATTTTACTGCAAATAATTTTTAGGAGAGATAACCCTGACCACTAATACCAATCTACACAATAAAGCTGCAAGAATAAAGATAAATTTGATCGAACATACTGGATAACTGGAAAATGTCGGCAATTAAATAAATTATCATGCCTGAAGCATGAACTGCAAAACGCCATACTAGGCTTTCATTGACGAAATTAAATTTGTTGATAACGATATGAATTTAACTACTTAATTTGTAATTTCAGAGAAAAGTGTCAGGTGAATACCATCATTGTTCAATTACACAAATATTTACTCAAAGATAACAGCCATAGAAGCAACTTTGAGAATCATTGACTTTATTACTTCATTGTCTGATTTTAACTGCTTATCTCCCATAACAGATTCATAATTATTAACTTTCCCAGACAAACTTTCAAAGCTCATAGCAAATTTTTTTCCAACATCATATTTCTTCTCCAGTTTCCCGTTATTCCATGAAACCAAAGTTCCGGCATAATCCCATTCAAATCCTAAAATTGTGACTTCTTTTTCATTCATTTTTACTATGTTTGAAAGAGATGTTCCAATGGTAATTCCGTCGATTGTTTTCCATTGTGTACCTTTAGACCGAATTATAATTCTATCAATCTTTTGGAATTTAGTATCCTTCCATAATATTTCTAATTCATTGGAAGTATCTTTGAATACTTTTACACCAACAACGGATTCTCCTTCAGATAAATCAATATTGCATTCAAAGACATTGTTTTTTCCAAAAATATCAATTAAATCTTTTTTTGTGCAATTCTGAGTTATTCCTCCTACTTTTTCACCTGGAACAATTATCCAGTCTCTCTCTTTCGATTTTGAATTACAAACAGTCAAGGAACATATAAACACTGAAATGATTATGAAAGTCTTCATCTGTTTTACCTAAACATTTATTTTATGATTATTGACTATTATGAAAATTATGATCTGACAAATCATGAATGAAATCCTGAAAACTATAACTGATATCATTTTTCAATTCAACCCAGATTCACCAAAGAAACAGAATATATCGTTCTGAGATTATATCAATTCATTTTAGGGCAACTTATCCCAATTTATCTATAGATAGAATCTCCAACAGTCTTTCAAGATTCTTTTTTCGCAGCACTTTTACATTAATGTAAAAAGGTTTAATATTCGAACATTTTTTAGGCTTAATTACTAATCGTATTTTCGGTTTAAACAAATCAGATAAGTCCATTATTCCATTCTCAATCCAAGTGTTTCGCTTTTAAAAAATTGAACAAAACGAGATAAAAAATAAGAGACAAAAACTCCCTGTAGAATATGATAATTAAAGGGGTTTTTATGTCAAAGAAGAATTACACAGCAGAAGAAAAGTTTAAAATCGTAAAAGAAGCGCTGACCACCAGCACTCCCGTCAGCGAAGTATGCCGGAAATACTCAATTCATCCGAACAATTTTTACAACTGGCAGAAGCTGTTTTTTGAAT
>JAKPJF010000207.1 GCA_029554345.1 Spirochaetota bacterium
CATCAGAGCTTTTTTTGGTGGATTGATTCTATGTCTTATTGGATTCATTATCTCTCCCGAATACTTAAGTCTCGGCATGAATACGGTCGAAAAATCACTTCACGGGAGCGAAGTTCCTTTTTACGCACCGATAGTAAAAACGGTTTCAACGGCAGTCACACTTGCCTTCGGAGGTGTCGGAGGAATAATCACACCGATACTATATGTCGGTTCGACTATCGGTTCGGCAGCTTCTTCCTTATTCGGAATAAATCCGCAGACGTTTGCTGCTGTTGCGCTGGTGAGTATGCTCGCAGGCGTTACAAACGCGCCGATCGCGTCCAGTGTAATGGCGATTGAACTTTTCGGTCCTGAGATCGCGCCTTATGCATGCGTATCCTGCCTCGTTAGTTTTCTGATGACTGGTCATAGAAGCATATATCCTTCGCAGGTGCTTTCAGTCAGAAAGTCGGAATCAGTAGATGTCGAAACCGGAAAGACATTCGGAAAAATAAAGCCTTCATGCGAAATAAACCAGAAGAAGATTCAGCGGAAAATAAAAAAGCGAATGAAAGAAATAATGCATATTGAAGATAAAAAATAAAAGAGGGGGCGTTACCCCTCTTTTATTTTATTCCCATTCTATTGTTGAAGGCGGTTTGGAAGAGACGTCATAGACTACACGGTTAATTCCGCGCACTTCATTGATTATACGGCTCGATATCTTTTTAACGAAATCGTGCGGAAGATCCGCCCAGTCTGCAGTCATCGCGTCTGTTGATTCGACGGCACGGATTGCGATTACGTTTTCATAAGTTCTATTATCGCCCATTACGCCGACAGACTTTACAGGAAGAAATATTCCGAATGCCTGCCAGAGTTTGTCATAGTATCCGGCGTTCTTAATTTCGCTGACAATGATGTCGTCCGCTTCGCGGAGAATGTCGAGGCGCGCTTTTGTGATTTCGCCGATTATGCGTATCGCAAGACCCGGACCCGGAAAAGGATGGCGCGCGATAAGTTCGCGGGGAATGCCGAGTTCGGTACCGAGAGCGCGTACTTCGTCTTTAAAAAGCTCTTTGAGAGGTTCGACTACCTTGCCTGACTCAATCAGCTTAAGGACTTCAGGAACGCGGTTGTGGTGGCTCTTGATGGTGTCTGAAGGTCCTTTGATTGAAACTGACTCAATAACATCAGGATATAATGTTCCCTGCGCAAGAAAATCGAAACGTCCGATCTTCTTTGCTTCCTTCATGAAAACCTTTATGAATTCTTTTCCGATAATTCTTCTTTTCTTTTCGGGATCAGTCACACCCTTGAGTTTTTTGAGAAATAGATCCGCCGCGTCAACAGCGATGAGGTTGAGATTAAGTCCTTCCTTGTATCTCTTGATGACGTTCTCGGCTTCATTTTTTCTGAGAACGCCGTTATCTACAAATACGCAGTAAAGCTTTTCTCCGATTGCTTTCTGCAAAAGAACAGCTGTTACGGTAGAATCGACTCCGCCCGAAAGCCCGAGAAGAACGGTTCCGTTTCCGACTTCTCTTCTGATCTGTTCAACCGACGAATCAACGAAGGATTTCATCGTCCATAGTCCCTTGAGTTTGCATATCTCGAAAAGGAAATTCGCGATGACTTCTTTTCCGTGAACGCTGTGAAAAACTTCGGGATGAAACTGAATGCCGTAGATGTTTTTTTCTTTGTTCTGAATTGCCGCAACCGGAGTGTTTTCTGATTCGGCAACTATTTCAAAACCGGAAGGAATTTCAGTTACTTTATCGCCGTGGCTCATCCATACGGTTTCGCGTTCTGAAAGACCCTTGAAAAGAGGGGATTCTTTCTTGATAACGATTTCCGCTCTGCCGTATTCTTTCTTGTTTGATGAAGAGCTCTTTCCGGCAAAACCGTTTACTATCATGTAAAGACCGTAACAGATGCCGAGTACTGGAACATTCAAGTTGAAGATTTCATTTGAAACGAAGGGAGCGCCTTTGTCATAAGTTGAAGAAGGGCCGCCTGAAAGGATGATTGCACTTGGTTTTTCGTTTTTGATTTTTTCAACCGGGTAATTGAATGGAACGATTTCCGCATAGACTTTCTGTTCACGCACTTTGCGGGCTATAAGCTGAGTGTACTGCGAACCGAAATCCAGTATCAGAACTTTTTCATCATGAAGATTCATTTTTTAACTCCGAGTGAATCAATATATTCTTTGTAGCCTTTTTCATTTAAAAGATCATTTTTCTTTTTGATTTCAGTTTTCATTTCTTCGCGGTATGCCGCGAGTTTTTCGGCAATCGAAGAGTCGGAAACCGAAAGAATTGATAAAGCGAAAAGCGCCGAGTTTGCTCCACCCGCTTTACCTGCCGGCATCGCAGCTACCGGAATTCCGGACGGCATCTGAATTATTGAGAGAATGGAATCGAGACCGCCCGATACCGGAGATTCAATCGGAATTCCGACAATCGGAAGGGTGGTGTGAGCCGCGCAAACACCAGGAAGATGCGCCGCGCCGCCTGCAGCGGCGATGATTACTTTGATGCCGCGTGAACGCGCGCTTTCAACCCATTCTTTGGTCTGTTCTGGTGTGCGGTGAGCAGATGAGAAGATGATCTCAAAACTGACACCGAATTTATCGAGAATTTCAGGGCACTGTCTGATTTTAGGGAGATCGGAATCGCTGCCGAGAATTATTCCTATTTGGGGCATGGTTCGGTTCCTCCGGAAATTATGAAGTATTTGGGATAAGCACAAATTATAGGCAGATATTGTCAATCAGTTTCCGCACGGAGGCGGAAACATTGCCTGCGAGGCGGACGGAGTCCGCAGCAGGAGAACGCAAGCGTTACCTCGGAGATATAGGTGTTAAATTGATTTAAAGTTACATTCGGAGCGAACAGGAAGTTCGCGGAGATAACGAATCATTTGATTGAAGTCATTAGCAAATCCGCAGGCGCTTGCACAGGATGTGCATTGCAAATCGCTTTGTGTCGTCCTCCGTGACGACAAGTTGCGATTTGTTGCCGGATTCCTTCCGGCAATGAGGCGCGGCCAGGACGGCAAACGCGCCGAGGAGTAGAAACTGTCGAGACGCTTTTGTGCAAACCTCCTGTTTGCGAGGGAAGCGTCTCGATTGTCGGGATCGTTCCGACTGCCTGCGAGATGGACGAAGTCCGCAGCAGGAGAACGCAAGCGTTACCGCATAGTTTGAGGTGATAAATCAATTTGATGTTGTATCCGGAGCGAACAGGAAGTTCGCGGAGATAAAGCAATGGTATACTGAATTTGTGAGTAAATCCGCACGGAGGCGGAAACATTGCCCGCTATGGACGAAGTCCATAGCGGGAGACCGCAAGCGTTACCGCATAGTTTGAGGTGATAATTGGCATTATTGATATAATCGAAACGGTCAAGGATGACCGTTGAGAAAAAGCAACAATTGTATTCAAGCATAAATGCTCTAACGCACGGAGGCGGAAACTGTCGAGACGCTTTTGTGCAAACTTTGAGCCATCACGATGATGGCAACGAGACTCTGTGCCAGGACGGCACAAAAAGAGTCGAGCAGTTTGCGAGGGAAGCGTCTCGATTGTCGGGATCGTTCCGACTGCCTGCGAGGCGGACGAAGTCCGCAGCAGGAGAACGCAAGCGTTACCTCGGAGATATAGGTGTTAAATTGATTTAAAGTTGCATTCGGAGCGAACAGGAAGTTCGCGGAGATAAAGCAATGGGACACTGAATTTGTGAGTAAATTTTACAGGAGCCGAGGTGAGGGCGCACGTATTTTTTTTCCACACCTGGCGGTTTGTTTTTGATTCGGCATTCAATAAATCATCTGATGATGACGAATTGTTTTTCTGCAATTACCGCCTAACATTTCAACAATCCATTCTCATCACTTAATTCAATGTTAAAAAAAGACTTGATACTTTGTCAAAAGATATGTATCATGATATCTATCAGATGAATGGGGGATAATTATATGGACGCAGCAAAAATATTTACAACCGGAAGGAGTCAGGCCGTAAGATTGCCAAAGGAATATAGATTTTTAACCGAATCTGTATTTGTTAAACGGATTGATGATATGGTTATTCTTATACCGAAAGATAAAGTTTGGGATAATTTTTCAAAAAGTCTGGAGAAGTTTCCTGAAAATTTTATGTCTGAACGGATTCAGCCGGCCATTGAAGCGAGAGAAATTATCGAATGAAGTATCTTCTTGATACAAACATATGTATTTATATTATCAATAAAAGACCCGTTTCTGTTATACAGCGGTTGTCGAATTATGAAATAGACGATATTGCCATATCTTCAATTACGGTTTCGGAACTCGAATACGGCATCAATAAAAGTAAAAATCCTGATAACAGCCGAATTGCATTAATTGAATTCCTGTTGCCGTTTAAATTGATTGATTATGATTTTAAAGCGGCAAAAGAATATGGGATTATCAGATCGGACTTGGAAAAATCCGGTCAACCGATCGGAGCGATGGATTATTTATTAGCGGCACAGGCAATATCGTTAGATTTAATTTTGGTTTCTAATAATTTGAAGGAATTTTCAAAGGTTAAGAAATTGAGAATGGAGAACTGGGTTTAATTACATGGTGTCATGTGATACATAAAAGGTGCAGAGCACCTTTTAAATCCGATTTGTCCGGTCACCGGACTTGTTGTCAAAGGCTTCGCCTTTGTAATCCGGTTTCGCATGGATCATGCGAGAATATTCAAAGGGACGAGGAGCTCAGTCGCCGCTCCTCATCCCTTTGAGATCCCACTCCTGGCTTTTATCGGGCGAATTCCTCGCACCGGCTTTTCGCCGGACGCTGCGGTCGCGCGTTGCGAGGCGCTTTTATTCCGACTTCCTGTCGGAAATTGAAGCGCCTCGGTGGCGGTTCTCCTACCGCCTTAGTGTCCGACTGCGTCGGACGTTTTAATGATTTTGTTTTCATTCATCTTTTCCCCACGCCAGGCGGTTTGTTTTTAGATTTGAAATTTCTGTAATCACTAAGCATGCAGATTTCAATCGTTATGAAGCGGTATATTTTATGGCGATTTAATCTTGCATTGATTTTGGTTTGTTCGAATGCGGCGGAATGAGGTTAGGGGAAGAGTTGATTTGAAGAAATTAAACAGTTGACATGTAACTATATTGTGATTACGTTAAATGATCGATAGGTTATTCATTATGAAAGTCAATATTGTACAAATAGGAAACTCAAAGGGGATACGAATACCTTCTTCAGTTCTATCACAATGTCATATCGGAACAGAAGTTGAAATGAAGATTGAAAATCAGAAAATCATTATTATTCCTGTAAAAGAAACACCCAGAAGAGAATGGTCGAAAAAGTTCAAAGAAATGTCTGAAAATAAACACGACTCTTTGCTTATTGATGATTCATTGGATATTGAGCAGGAAGATTTCGAATGGTAATAGATCAATATGATGTTGTGTTGGTAAATCTTGACCCAACAGTCGGTCATGAAATTAAAAAAAGCCGGCCATGTACCGTAATTTCGCCGAATGAAATGAATCATAATATTTCAACAATAATCATTGCGCCAATGACAACAAAAGGACATGACTATCCATCCCGTGTTAAGACAAATTTTAATTTGAAGGATGGATGGATAGTTATAGATCAGATTAGAACGATAGACAAAGTAAGAATAATTAAAAAATTAGGTAAACTTGACAAGAAAACGATCACGAAGATCAAAGCAGTTATTAAAGAAATGTTGGTAGAATAAGTTTCGCATGGTGTCATGCGAGACACAAAAGGTGCTTCGCACCTTTTAAATCCGTTTGCCGATTTCTTTTGCGTGCCCAAAAGAAATTCGGCGAAAGAAAAGGGCACCGCTGCGCGGGGCTTGTCGCGACAGAACTATCGCGCATTTCTTCGAAATGACTGCGATAATCTGCGCTTATTTGGTGTCCGACTGCGTCGGACGGTTTTGGTGTTATTGCTATCATCCGTCTTTATTTGAAGTGCTTAGCGCACTTTCTTGATTTTAGAAATCATTCATTTTATAATATCATTACGCGTTTATTCGCTGCGCTCAGCATACGCGTAATTTTTTCTGTGACAGTTGGATTATTTTGGATTTGACATTCATGAAAACATTATGCATAAAGATCATAATAATCATTGAGTGGAAGATCTTAGGGTGTTCATCGGTTAAAGCTGAACAGTTCGCAACTTTAAAATGAAAAAACAAAAGAAGCGAGATTGAAACATTTTATAGGTTTAGCTTCGTGTATTATTAGATTTTTGGTGGAGTATGTGACAGAAGTATCATCTATGTTTAGGATAAATGGATAGAAATTTTGATTTAGGAATGATTATGAAATTTTCAGAAATCAGAGAAAGAATAACCGGAATTAATTGTTCTGTATTTGGAATTTCTTGGAATCCATCAGAGGCAGAATGTAATATTGCAAAACGGATTATTCGTTTTCTCGAAGATCGCAGGGTTTTATATAGTCCGAGCGAAATGGAAGTGCCCAACCACTGTGTTCAATCCATTATTGAAATTCGTAAATTTTTAACTACGGAATTGCAAAGTTTGTCTAATAAATCAAAACTGTATGATCCAGTTAAAGCTATGCGTATATCCTGTAGGAAATTTCTTGATAAAATGAATATTGAAGATAATAGATTCATGGATAATGCAAGGAGTTGGGGTCATTGGGCAAGTTGGACTTTTGCTTCTGCGTTAGGAGAATTAAGAGGTAATTTTGGTATCATGGTTGCTCAAATTGCAACTTTATATGGAATTGATGTTGAAGATGATTTAGCTTCGATTATTCCAGAAAAGGATAATTAAAATGTTATCCATCTTATATAATACGAAATGATTCAATATAGAAGCTTTCTTTTTTTGAGGAAATAACTATCTCGGACTGACCCCTGTTCTAATTTCCCTCTCCTCAATAATGTAAAACAGCCTGACGGGATGTCCACCTTTTTCGCCTTGATTTTCAGACCGCTTTCAACGGATTGCAAAAAAAAAGTTATATTGATAATTAATTTCTAAAATACGTTATATCCTTTGTAAAGTATTCGAGTAATTTGGCGCTGAGAGGTTACTGGTGAGAATTTTCTTGTTTATAAATTACTATGACGAACATGTTCTTTGTTCATGGTTTTAGTATTGACGATGATAGCGATGGTTTGTAATAAGTTAAGAGGATTTGACTCTCAACAAATTATAGGTGTTATCCATGATTGAAAATTCAAAACAAATGATAAGTGGAAAAGCATTTGAATATGCTTTGTTGAAAGAATTTTTTGAGAAGTTATCCAAAGAAACTACTGTTCAAGTTATTGAGAACGCCGCGTATATAACTGCCGAAGAATGTTTTAGCCGTATCGATAAAAATGAAAAGAGTCGTTATTTATTAAGTGCAAGTTTTGCTGTCAATTTTATGATTGATATTGAACCTCGTCTTTCAAATGGTATAAATAAAAAGGACTTGCTTCAACTTGAAATATTGACAGATAATCATGGGCAAGAAGGTGATGTAAGAGATGTTCTTGCGATTCGTCTAATGCAAAAATGGGAAATTGGCATATCTGCAAAAAATAATCATCACGCAGTAAAGCATTCGCGTTTATCTAATGATATAGATTTTGGCGATAAATGGCTTGGTGTTAATTGCTCATCAGAGTATTTTGAAAATGTAGCTCCGGTTTTTGATTTGTTAAAGAAAATTAAGATAGATAGTAAATCCACTCAGAAATGGGATACGCTAGGCAATTACCATGAATCAATATATAAGCCGATTTTGGAAGCATTCCGAAATGAGTTGTTGAAATTATATAGTATGAATAAAAAACAAGTAGCTTCAAGAATGATAGAATATTTAGTTGGTAACAAAGATTTTTATAAAGTTATAAGAAGTACGAATCATATTGAAATTCAAGCTTTTAATCTGCATGGTACTTTAAATTTGCCTTTTAAGGATAAGTTTCCAAAATTTGTTACGCCCATTGTCGGGCTACCTGATCAGATTATAGATGTTCAGTTTAAAGAGAATTCTTTAACAACTATAATTGTAAAATTTAATAAAGGTTGGGAGCTTTCTTTTCGAATACATAATGCCAGTTCAAGAATTGAGCCATCATTAAAATTTGACATCAATTTGCTAAGTGCGCCTCATACTCTTTTTAAGAATACTTTATCGGTTAATACAATTTAGGGAGAAATAAATGAATATTGTTTCTTTTTTTTCAGGAGCGGGTGGACTTGATTTAGGTTTCCAAAAAGCTGGATTTAATATTGTCTGGGCTAATGAATATGACAAAGAAATATGGGAAACATTTGAAGCTAATCATAAAAAAACAATTTTAGATAAAAGAAGTATAACGGAAATTTCATCTAATGAAATTCCTGAATGCATCGGTATTATTGGAGGTCCACCTTGTCAAAGTTGGAGTGAAGCAGGCGCTCTTCGAGGAATTAATGATAAAAGAGGACAATTGTTTTTTGATTTTATCAGAATTTTGCGTGATAAAAAACCATTGTTTTTTTTAGCTGAAAATGTATCTGGAATGTTGTTGCCAACACATGGTAAGGCATTGCAAAATATTAAAGAAATGTTTGTTGAAAGCGGTTATAATTTATCATTCGCTCTTCTGAATGCATCAGATTATGGAGTACCACAGGATAGAAAACGAGTTTTCTTTATTGGTTATCGCTCTGATCTGGGAATAGAATTTAATTTTCCAGAACCAATTACTGAACACGATAAAGTTCTTCTTAAAGATGTCATTTATGATTTAAAGGATAATGCTTTACCGGCGCTTTCTCTCCAAAAAACGAATGGAAATAAATGCGTTATTCCTAATCATGAATATATGACTGGAGGTTTCTCTACGATTTTCATGTCTCGCAATAGAGTGAGATCTTGGGATGAAGTTTCGTTTACCATCCAAGCTGGTGGAAGGCATGCTCCTTTACATCCGCAAGCTCCCAAAATGGTTTTTGTTGAACAGAATAAAAGAATATTTTCTCCAGGACAAGAGCATTTATACAGAAGATTAAGTATTCGTGAATGTGCTCGGATACAAACTTTTCCAGACAGCTTTGTGTTCAAATACAATAATTTGACAGCAGGATATAAAATGATTGGGAATGCTGTTCCGGTTAATTTGGCATATCATTTAGCAAAAAAAATTGAAAAAGATATTTCTAAGTTGTTTAAGAATAAAAAGATTACTTTATCGCATACTTTATCAACGGAAGAGTTTTTAGATGAAGAGAAGATAAGCGTAATGGCTTGATTGCTTAAATTCTAAATGTTCTATTTGTCTCCCATTTTCATCCCCCTCTCAACATAAAAAAGCCGGATGGGATGTCCGGCTTTTTTGGTTGTGGTATTGCGAAATTGGCTCAAGCCAAAATTTAATTTGTTTACTGTAACAGTCTGAGCACTCCCTGGCTCTTCTGATTCGCCTGTGCGAGCATCGATGTCGCAGCCTGCTGGAGTATCTGATATCTTGTGAATGAAGACATCTGCTCTGCCATGTCTGTGTCTCTGATGCGGGATTCTGATGCCTGTGTATTTTCGTACGCGTTCATCAATCCTTTCGCTGCATGTTCGAGTCTGTTGTAATATGCTCCAAGATCCGCTCTCTGTTTTGATATAATTCTAAGAGCTTCGTCCGCGAGTCCTATTACGCTGTTTGCTTTGCCCGGAGTCGAGATCGATATAAATGTAAGCGTTGTAGGGTTTCTGAGTCCTAGTGCCGCTGTAGTCATTGTCTCGATAAATACTCTTTCTCTCTGGTGCATGTTCGGACCCATATGGAACCACATTGAAGCGGTTGGTCTGAGTCTTGCAAACGAACCTGTCAACAGTTTCATCTTGTTGAACTCGGCCTGTGATGAAATACGGTCTACTTCATCGATAAGTTCGGATACTTCAACCTGAATCAGCTGACGGTCTTCAGGTGTATAAATACCGTTTGCCGCCTGCACCGCAAGAACACGTATACGCTGAATGATTCCGTGAGTTTCCTCAAGATATCCTTCCGCAGTCTGTATAAGACTCATGCCGTCTTCTGTGTTTCTTTCAGCCTGACGAAGTCCCTGAATCTGTGATCTCATTTTTTCAGATACTGCAAGTCCGGACGCGTCATCGCCGGCCTTATTGATTCTCAAGCCTGATGAAAGTTTTTCGATATCAGAAGTGAGACTCCAGTCGTGAAACTTGAGTGTGCGATGTGCGAAAATCGCGCTGACGTTGTGATTGATAATCATTCTATTCCTCCTTGAATATTACCGTTATCATCCGTGATAACTGAGAATTCCTTATTGTCATATAAAGAGTCGGTGTTATTGAATAATCCTTTAATGATTATTAGGTCTCATTAATGGCGAATATTGGCAAAAAAACGAAAATATGACATCAAAATGTGGATTTTACATAACAAAATCAAAAAAGATATAAAACTTAGTTTTTATTGTTGAATACCGCGCTTCCTTTTAATCCTATGTCTTTGACTGGGCTGTTTTAGGCTTTTCTTCTATTAAATGCGGAAAAACAACGGTTCTGATTCAGTTTCAAAAATAATGATTTTAAGGTGAGTTATGTTTGGTCGGAAATTCGGCGGCAAAGCGAAATTAAGTATGATTCGGATTCCTTCGTTTTTAACGAGATTGTATTTTCCCGAGATCCATATTCCGACTTTTGCTTCCGTTCTTGGTTTTGTCCTCAATTTTAATTTCAAAAAAAATAAACGCCGAATAATCATCGCGCTCAGCGCTGGTGCTTTTATATTTAACGTATTTCTCGTCATGGATTTTATGAAGGTTCGCGCTCTTGCGGAATACATGCCGGAAACCACTACCAAGCTTTATGATAAAAACGGAATTCTGATTTCTGAACTTTTCCGCCAGAAGCGAGATGTTGTTCCTTACAAAGATATGCCGAAAAATCTGGTTAACGCTTTCATTGCCATGGAAGACAATGATTTCTACGATCATATAGGAATAAATCCCAAGGCGATTGTCCGCGCTATGCTTGTGAATATCTCGTCATTCAGCATCAAGCAGGGCGGAAGTACAATAACCCAGCAGCTTGCCAAGGTTCTGATGACTTCGGGCAAGCGTACCATTTTCAGAAAAATCAAAGACGTCTTTCTTGCTCTGATGATTGAAGCTTTTTATGATAAAGACAAGATCATGGAGCTGTATCTTAATCAGATTTTTCTCGGTCACGACACCTACGGCGTCGAAGCGGCCTCACAGCTTTACTTTAAGAAACACGTAAGGGATCTTAATCTTGCGGAATGCGCTCTTCTCTCGACTCTTCCTTCGGCGCCGAACCTTTATTCGCCGATTAAAAATATCAAGCGTTCCAGACAGATGCATATCATTGCTCTCGCTAAAATGGCCGATCTCGGCTATATCACTGTCAAGGAAGCTGAAGATGCTTATAATGAGTTCTGGCCGGAATACAGTTATGAAATAAGCGATGTTTCTCCGAGCATAAGTTCGTGGTCTGAACGTATTGACAAGGCTCCATGGTTTACTGAATATGTGCGACGCCAGCTCCTCAAAGAAATGAGCGAGGAGGAACTTTATTCCGGCGGGCTCTCGGTTTATACGACGCTTGATCTTAATAAACAGTTAGCTGCTAATGAAGTCATGGATTCCGCTTTACGCCAGCAGAACGCGGTTTCAACCAATCTCCTTTTTTTCAAAGAGGATGTTATTACAGAACAGTTTGCCGCAGAAGCGGAAATGTTTACACTTCTTTTTGGTCTGAACTCAATATCAAACAAGGGTTCTCTTGAAGGCAAAAAAATAAACGACGCTTTCAAGCAGGACGCGCTTGATGAAATAGAAATAATAAACTTTTTTCTCGGAAGCGACAATATGGGTGAAACCTTTTCCGAGTATAAGTTCAACAACTTTCAGGACAAGGATTTCTTGAAGGTTCAGGGCGCTCTCATTTCAGTCAACCAGTCTAACGGATATATCGAAGCGATGATCGGGGGAAGTACTTTTGAAAGACAAAATCAGCTGAACCGCGCCGTTCAGTCGTACCGTCAGCCGGGTTCTTCAATCAAGCCTCTGCTTTATGCCGCAGCTTTTGAAAAAGGTGATTTTTCGCCCGCATCTTCTTTCTTTGATTCGCCGGCATTTTATATGGATAATGAGGGCGGCGACTGGACTCCCGAAAACTATGAGGGCGGCTATAACGGCATGATGACCCTTCGCCGCGCTCTTGCGATGTCAATTAACGTAATTTCCGTTAAGCTTGCCGAATCAATAGGCATTCAGAATGTAATGGATTATTACGCGTCTTTTTTCGGCATGGATAAATCAAGCGCGAAGAGAAGAATTCCGAGAAATTTCTCCATTGCACTTGGTTCAATAGATGTAACTCCGCTTGAAATAACATGCGCTTACGGCGCTATAGCTAACGGCGGTATGGAAGTTATTCCTTACGGAATCAGATATATAAAAGACCGCGATAAGAAAATAATTAAAGACTACGAGTCTGAGATGAAAAAGAAATTTGAAAAGCGCAGACGGATTCTTGAGCCTGCGACTTCACAGATAATGATAAGCATGCTTCAAAGCACCATCAATTCAGGAACTGGTGCCGGAGCTTATCCGGGACGTCCGGCGTGCGGCAAAACAGGAACTACGAGCGGATGGCGCGATGCGTGGTTTGTGGGCTTTACTCCGGAAGTTACTACCGCAATATGGTTCGGTTATGACACTCAGGGTATTTCTCTCGGTGTAGGGCAGACGGGGGGCGGAATCGCGGCACCGACTTGGGGCAGATACATGCGTCAGGCTTTGAGCCGTTATCCTGTTACAGGTTTCCCTGAGTTTGCCGGACTTGAGTCAATGGAAGTCTGCGCCTTCAGCGGAATGAAACCGACGTCAGACTGCAAGGAAATTATCAAAGAAGTTTTTATTCCCGGAAAAACTCCGAAAGAAGACTGCAAATTCTGCGCAGACAGAAACAACGGATATAATCTCAATATCAAAGGGCCTAAGGAAAGTATTGTTGAACAGAATAAAAACGAAATCAACAGCGGAATAAAATCCTTGAAGGGCGACAAGATTCTTGATAATATCGGCGAAGACTTACTTAAATAATTGAGAGGGGACATGCTCAGAGATTCTTTTTTGATGATAATAGATATGCAGGAAAAACTCCTTCCGGCAATGAGTCAGCCTGATCTTCAGGAAGCTGTTTCAAACATTCAGATGATGGTTACTGCATATTCTAAATTCGATATTCCTGTTATTGCGACAGAACAGTATCCGAACGGTGTAGGTTCTACGATAAAGAAATTAAAGACCGCAGAGGGTTTTGACAAAGTACGCATTATGGAAAAAATTCACTTTGATTCGCTCAAAGAGAGTTCAATTAATGACGCGGTAAAAAAGCTCAATAGAAAAAAAGCCGTTATCTGCGGCATTGAATCTCACATATGCGTTTATCAGACGGCTCTTTCCTTTCTAGCTGAAGGTTATGAAACCTATGTTGTTGCAGATGCCGTAGCTTCAAGAAACTCAAAAAGTATGGAGTATGCTCTCAAATCACTACTTACTGAAGGTGTTAAAGTTCTTCCGGCTGAGACAATTCTTTTTATGCTTATAGAACGCGCGGGCTGTGAAGATTTCAAATTCATTCACCGCATTATTCGATAATTTTCTTGACGGAAAACGCACTGAATTATATCAAGTATCCATCGCCCAGGTGGTGGAATTGGTAGACACACTAGCTTGAGGGGCTAGCGGAAGTTCTTCTGTACGAGTTCGAATCTCGTCCTGGGCACAAAAGGATCGCGTAAGCGGTTCTTTTTTTGTTTCTGCAATATAATCCAATACATTTTACTGCTGCAGTTATAAGTTTTTTCAATCAAAAGGAGAAACTTATGAAAACAGATTTATCAAAAATTATAACATCTTCAGGCATGAACGAAAATGATTCATGGAATCCGCATCCGTCATTTGACGGAGTCTATATGCGTAATCTCATCACGTCAAAAGACAGCGGAGGGAAAATAAGCTGTCATATAGTACGTCTTGAACCTGGTGCTGAACTTAAGTCTCATATGCATGAAGGGAAAAATGAAACACATGAAGTGCTTGCCGGCAGCGGAATCTTTAATCTTGCCGGCATCGAATACTCTTATGAAATGGGTGTCGCCGCTTTCATTCCTGAAGATACTCTTCATTCAGTAAAAGCAGGGCATGACGGTATAATACTTCTTGCAAAATTTGTTCCGCCCCTAAATTAGGAGAAATGAGTCTCAGGAAGGAAGAAGTTTATTTATCGAGAAAAGATCATTCTTTTCCGCTTCATATACACGAAAGAATAATCGCCGGATTTGTTTCATCCGGGAGAGTGCGTCTTTCTTTTGAAGAGGAATCTTATGAACTTTCTTCCGGTGATGCTTATATAATTTTTCCTTATACTCCGCATAGAGCGAGGACGTTTGATGATGCTTCAATCGCTGTTATAACCTTTGCGCAAAATGCGGATGCATTATGCCGGACTCGTAAGAAGTATCTGATACTGAAGGATATTGCCCGGCAATATCCTTCAGTCTATAAGAATAATATACCTGATACCGGACTCATCGAGAAGATATTGATGGAACAGGCTGAGCCGTCTTTTCAGTTTGCGGAAACGGATTGTGAAAGAATCCGGAATATAATCAGTGAAAATTATTCAGAAAAAAATACGCTTGAAGATGTTAGCGTTTACGGACAATCAAAATATTCCGTACTGCGTTCTTTCAGGAAAGATTTCGGCGTTACGCCTTCAGTATATCACATTCTTGTGCGTATTCGCAAAGCAAAAGCAATGATGCTTGACGGCAGAAGTCTTATTGAGACCGCATTTGACTGCGGTTTTTGCGATCAGAGTCATTTTAACAGAACATTTAAAAAATATACAGGTCTTACTCCTGAAGAATTCAGGAATAAGACCATGAGAAGCAATTAATTCTTTTCTTTGATATTAGCGGTTTCTTTTACGTAGTAGAGTTCTTTTCCTTCAGTTTCGTGATAAATGCGGATAAGAATTTCCGCCTGAATTCCCATCAGAATCATTATTACACTGAGAAGAAAGAGAATCGACGAAAGCATAAGAAGGGGATTCCCCGTCATATTCATTCCCTTGAAATATTTCATGAGAATTGTTCCGGCAAGCGACATGATGCTGAGAAGAAATACTCCAAGTGCAACTCCTCCGTAGAGATAAATCGGCTTGGTTGCGTATGAACTCATAAATTTGACTGTTATGAGATCAAGAAGAACCTTGAGAGTTCTTTGTATTCCGTATTTTGATTTTCCGAACTGACGCGCGTGGTGTTTAACCGGAATTTCAATTATTTTCGCGCCGACCCAAGAAGCATGAATCGGAATGAAGCGGTGCATTTCGCCGTATAGACGCACTTTTTTCAGAACTTCAGCGCGGTATCCTTTGAGCGAGCATCCCAGATCGTGCAGAGGTACGCCGCTGACTTTCGCTATCAGGCGGTTTGCGATTTTTGAAGGAATCTTTCTAGAAATCATTTTGTCTTTGCGGAATTTTCTCCAACCGCTTACGACATCGTAGCCTTCTTCAATTTTTTCAAGAACAGTCTTTATGTCAGACGGATCATTCTGCAGATCCGAATCCATAAATACTATTATTTCACCTTCGGAATAATCAATTCCGGCTGCCATAGCCGCAGTCTGACCGAAATTGCGTCTGAACTTCACTAGTTTTACGTTTTTGTCTTTTGCCGCAATTTTTGAAAGAATTGAATATGAGTTGTCGCGGCTTCCGTCGTCCACGAAAATTACTTCATAAGTTTTTTTAATCGCATTCAGGTTTTCTCTGATCTTCTGATACTGCATTTCGATATTTTCTTCTTCATTATAAACAGGAAGAACAACCGAAAGATATGTTTTCTTTTTAACTGTTTTTTTAGGAGGCATATATTTACCCTTTTATAATCACAGACGGGTTGAGCCGTCTGTGATAGTGTTTATTATTTTGCTCCGAGCATTTTAGCATAATCTTCGGTGATTGTAAAGGCTTCGCGGAGAAAAATGTCCTTTGTTACGTCGAACACTTTTTCATCCTTGCTTTTGTCTTCAGAGATCTTTCTGATATCATCTTCAACAGCTTCTGCTTTTGCATCTTTTTTCAGGCTGACTCTTTTTGCTGAGAGAACTGCTTTGTACTCTTCAATTTTCTTGTTCAGATCCTGAAATTCCTTATCAGATTTGATTCTTCTTTCTGAATTTCTCTTCAGCATCGAAAGAGTTGCCGGAGTGAGATATTTGTTCGCCACCGAACGGTATTCGGCTTTTTTTATCGGCTGCCAAGCGAGAGGATATTTCATCTTGCTTTCGTCGAAATCAAATACTTCCATGAGATCCGGAATCTTAATGTCGGCTTCGATTCCGTTTAAGTTGTTTGAAGTTCCTGAAGGCTGATAAAAAATCTGAATGGTAACTTTAATCGCCCCGGTTGAATCAAAGCTTCTTAAATCCTGAACTGTTCCTTTGCCGAAAGTTCTTGATGAACCGAGGATTATTCCGCGGCCGTAGTCTTTTATCGCGCCTGCGAAAATTTCAGACGCACTCGCGCTTCCTTTGTCTATTAGCACGGTTAGAGGACCGTCATAGTAAATATTCGAATCTTCATCTTTATGAATATCGATATTGTCGCTGTATTTTACCTGAAGAACCGGACCGCTCTTTATGAAAAGCCCGACAGCTCTTACAGCCTCGGCGAGAGATCCGCCGGGATTGCCTCTGAGATCGACTACTATTCCGCTGACTTTATTTTTCTGAAGTTCAACGAGAGCATTATACAAATCCTGTGAACAGTATTTGCTTCCTTCTTTTACCGGTGCGTAAAATTCAGGAAACTTGATGTATCCGATTTTTCCGTTTTTGCCGTTATAAACATCATATTTGATTTCTTTGTCTTTAAGTGCAACCGTGTCTCTGACTATCGGAATGATAACAGTTTTTTCCTGTTTTGTTCCAGGATCTGTTCTTACGACGGTTAGAACAACTTTAGTTCCTTTCTTTCCCCTTATCTTGCTCACAGCCTTTGAAAGAGGAATGTCTATAACTTCTTCAGGTTCGTCGCTTCCCTGTGCCACAGCGATAATTTTATCATTTACCTTAAGTGCTGTCGGCTCCGGAAGCTTAGATGCGGGTCCGCCCTTAATGATGGATTCTACAAAAACGAATCCGTCTTCTGATCTCAAAACCGCACCTATTCCAGAGAGCTGAAGTTCCATGGATATTCTGAAATCCTGAAATTCTTCAGGCGTCAGATAGTTCGTGTGCGGATCGAGAGCCATACAGAACATGTTTAAATAAATCGAAAAAATCCTGTCTTTTGAGAAGACTTCGTTTTCTTTTTTTACTGTATTATACTTTTTAGAGAGCTTCTCTCTCGCCTCATCAAGATTCTTTCCTGTTTTCATGTAGTTGAGAAGCTGATATTTGACGAAAATGCGCCATCTTTCATTGAGTTCTTTTTCATCCGAGCAATAGAGAAGCTTTTCGCGGTCTAGGTCGATATACTCATCGACATCGAAATTGTGATCGGCTTTCACGAGCTCGTCAAAATATTTCATACGTTCGGAAAATCTTTTTACGAATGTACCGAAAATCTTGTTTAAAAACGTATAATCTCTTGAAGCAGTGAAGTCATCGAGATTATTTTTATCTTTCATAAATTCGTCTACATCCGACTGGTGGAAATAGAGCTTAGATGAATCAAGATATGAAAGCATTAGATTCAGTGTGCGTTCCGAAATTTCATCATTGAAACTGTGCTGGGAAACGTGCATCGAAAGAATGCGGTTCATCAGCGGCATAATATCACCCTGATTGAGTTTTTCGGTGCGTGATCCGCAGCCGAAAACAAACAGCAGAGTGAAAAGTGTTATCGAAGCGGTACGCTTGAAGATTTTGTTCATTAGTTCCCCCGTTTATTGCAGATATTGAGATTCCTTAAAAAGCGTCTTTTCGTCAATAAATATTTCGTATTCCGGAATTGCACTCCTGTTTGAAAATCCGGTTAATGATGAAAAGAGCATAAAAATGATTTGATTATATCAGCGTATGAAATAAAATCATTATCTATTAGTTTCGGAGGAACAATGATTGTTACACTGGTAAATGTCTGGGTTAAAAAAGACCATTTGGACGATTTTATAAATGCAACTGTTGAAAACCACACTCATTCGGTAATGGAGGATGGTAATCTCCGCTTTGATGTGCTTCAGAATAATTCCGATCCGTGCCGCTTTACATTATATGAAGCGTATGAATCGGAAGCCGCAGCGGCGAAACATAAGGAAACCGCCCATTATCTAAAATGGCGTGATGCGGTTGCTCCCTGGATGGAAAAACCGCGTGAAGGCGTATCGCATTCGGTAATAATGCCTTCTGATAAAAAGGGCTGGAAATGAATTTTTCTGTTTCAAAAATGCCTGAACTCTATTTCGGTGCGGGAAAGTTTCCTTTTCTTACCGATCTTATTCTGCGCTACGGCAAACGTGCGCTGGTTATTACCGGCGGTATTTCTTTCGAGAAATCCGGTAATCTTCAAATTCTAATGGAACACTCTGCCGCAAAGGGGATTGAGCTTTATTTCTACCGTGTTGCAGCCGAACCATCGCCGTCAATAATAGATGAAGCTGTTTCCATTCATTCCAAACACGGAATAGACTGTGTTGTTGCAATAGGAGGCGGAAGTTCCATTGATGCCGGCAAGGCGATCAGCTGTATGCTTAAAGAAACGGGTAGTGTTACCGACTATCTCGAAGGTGTCGGGAAACACAAACCATCGGGCAGAAAACTTCCGTTTATAGCTCTTCCGACTACGGCAGGAACGGGAAGCGAAGCTACCAAGAATGCCGTTATAACAGAAAGAGGGGAACACGGATTTAAGAAATCTTTACGCCATGACTTATTCGTGCCGGATGTTGCTCTCATTGATCCGGCTTTGTCGTCAACACTTCCGCCGGCAACAACTGCTTACTGCGCGCTGGATGCTTTTTCACAGCTCATCGAGTCTTATCTGTCGGATAAATCGAATATATTTACGGATTCACTTGCGCTGCCTTCCATTAACAAAGCTCTTGAATCCCTGGAAAAAATTTCACAGGGTGAAATTATTGATATCGGTATCCGTTCATCGCTAGCATATTGCGCTTATATCTCGGGTGTTACCCTTGCAAATGCAGGTCTGGGGCTTTGCCATGGTGTTGCGGGTCCCATGGGCGGATTCACGGATATCCCTCACGGAATAGCGTGCGCGAATATGATAGTGCCGACACTAAGATACAGTCTTGAAAAGTTTTCAGAAGATAATAAAAAATATTCATCTTATGTAAAGAAGATGTCTATGATCGGATGTATTTCGGCCGAAGCTCATTCACATGAAGATATGTCATGTGCGCGGAAATTTATCGACCGGCTTGAGAAAATAGTTAAAACAGCCGGGATTCCGAAACTTTCAGCATTCGGTATAGACTCACAGACTGCCGTTAAAATCGCAGAATCATCCGAAAGCAAGAATTCTCCGGTAAAGGCTTCTGCGGCTGATTTCGCGGCGATGATTGAATCAATGATATAATAAAACTGACTGTGTTTATATTTATTTCTTTATAAATGTTCCGAATAGTGCGAAAATGCTATGAGCCTTGTTTTATCTGGAGTATTATGCGCGGACTTGTTTTAATTCTATCTTTGTCTATAACTGTTTTTCCCGTTCTTTATGCGGACACTCCTCAGGAAATCAACAGAAGGGGTGCCGAGCTCGGCAAGCAGAGCAAATATGACGAGGCGATGAAGGAATTCGCCGAAGCATCGGAAATGTATAACAAAGAAGGCGCCAAATATTATCATAATAAGGCATGGGCTCTGGAGCTTCAGGGAAAAAATGAAGAAGCTGTAAGGTTCTACGAAAAGGCACTTGAAAGAAATCCTTCCCAGGCTGATTCGATTGAAAGACTGGGTTATCATCACTACAAAAAAGGCGAATATGAAAAAGCCGTTGAACTTGGAGAAAAAGCCGCTGAGATAAATCCGCGCGTTCCGTATCTGAATGAGTGGCTTCCTGAGGCTTACAGGCTTAATCTTCTGGCGAAATCATCTGAACCCGAAAAAGTTACAAATGAAGAGATAGAATCTGATGAAGCACCGCAGGCAGAATCGGCTGAGACTAATAACGGGTTTGAATTTTTCGGATTATCATTCGATCTCAATTTGCGTTACGGCAGAAATGTCAGAGGCGGAAGACCGTATTATATTAAATCAGAATCCAAAACAATAAATTTACCTTTCTCGCTGAATATGTGGTTCCGTCCGAATGATTTTTTTACGTTCAGTATGAGGGCTGAAAATCCTCACTGGGGGGCAGCTGTTGACCGTGCTGTTTCACAGCACGAATTTCTTGAAGGAATGTTTTCGATCGGTTCCTTTTCATTGGGATGCGGTCTCTGGTTTACTCATTATACGGATGATTTTGTTTTTGGAAGTTCTGAGAGTCTCAATGACTGCAAAATGGGAATACTGATGTCGTATGCCAACGAAAAATCCGAGACAAATGTGCGCCTTTATCCCAGACTATTTTTGCGTGATACGGAAAAATTTTCTGACGGCAGAACGCTTGACTGCGGAATGTATGAGTTTTCGTATTCGTATACTGTTCATAAGGCTCTCAGGTATTATTCGAGAATTTCCGAGTACGATTTTTATGTTTTTGATCATGATGCAGTTCAATCTCATTATTGGGGTTATTTTGAAATTGCAATAGGCTTATCTCTTGATTATAAATCCGGAAAATTTATGAAAGGCGGTTCTATTTATATCGAATATGCGAAAAGAATTAATCTAAGAAAACTTAATGAAGATGAACCATATAAAACATTTAATGGTCAGGGATTTCTCGGATTTGATTCATCGAAAGACCCTTCTTATTTTTCGGGACAGCGTTCAAGAAGCAATATAATCCGTATGGGAGCTTCCGAAAAAATAGATTCAAAGACATATCTTTATCAGAAATTGATTCTTGAAATAGTCGACCGTCACGAAGATCATCAGGAGCTTTTGATCGGTTTCGGAGGAGGAATAAGTTTATGAAAAAAATTATTCCTTTAATTATGATACTTGCCGGCTTTTCTATTTACGCCCAAAGCGCATCCGAATTCAACAGAAGAGGCGTAGAAAAGGCAAAATCAAATAATCTGAATAGCGCGATTGAAGATTTTGATTCAGCTATAGAAAAAAATGACATATCTTCAGCAAAAGTATATCACAACATGGGTCATGTTGCTGAACTGAAAGGTGATGAGACCAATGCTCTGAAATATTACGAAGAGGCGTTGAGCCGTGATCCTAACTTGATTCCTTCTCTCGAAAGGGCATGCGAATTATATTCAAAATCGGGTCTTTATGCGAACGCAATTGTCGCGGGAGAGAAAGTTCTTAAGCTGGATCCTTTGAATAAAAATGTTCTACCGTGGCTTGAAACGGCTTATTCTGAGAGATTCAGGGTAAAGAGAAATGAAATTACACTGCTTGAAAAAGATAAACTGTATTCTAAATCTCTTGAATCGGCAAAGGAAGAGAAGACTGATGAAAAGAAATCTGTTTTCAGAATTTCACTTTCAGGGATTCTGCGCTATGCTTTTATTTCCGGAGATGATAAAGATTTTAAGTATGTGAAAACAGAGGGACCGGGTTCGCTTGATTTTCCATTAAAGGCAGCTGTTAACATTGATCCTTCCGAAAACTGGTCTTTTGCCGCAGTCTGCGGAGTTCCTTATTTCGGAGCGCTGATGCCTGAAGTTTTAAATTTCTATGAAAGAGCTGAGGTATATTACGGCCGGGAAGATGTTTTTCTGGGTCTCGGGTTTTCCGCTTATCATTACCGGGGTGATGAAATCTGGGGAGAGAAAGAAAAATTCAATGATTTTAAAATCGGTTTCGCCCTGAAAACTTTCTCTGAGAAGAGTGAATTTATATTGCAGTTTTATCCGGCACTCATTCCCAATGATGCGGGTTACAGTCCCGTGCGTACTCTTGATGTGTCTCATCTGAATATTGAATACCTGTCCAGAATAAAGAATCTGGGTATTAAGACCCGTTTTACTACATACGGGTTTACTTTCTATGATCACGGCGCGGAACTTTCAAATTATGCCGGTTCATATGATATTGCTTTGGGTGTACTTTTCTCACAAAATAGAAATTTCAGTATTTTCGGGGAATTCTGCGAGCGGATATACATGATAGATATCCTGAATGAGAAGCCTTATTCCGGCATGAACGGTCAGGGTTTTTTCGGATTCAACAGGTTCAAGTGGTTCAAAGGGTCTCCCATGAGCGGACATTATTCAAATTCTCATGTAATTTCGTGCAAACTGGAAGAAAGGACCGGTCAGGCTTCATTCTATCAGAAGCTTTCAGTCGAAATAGTGCCGCCTTCTAAGAAACAGTATGATATCGTACTTGACTGCGGAATTTCGCTCGGATTCTAGCAAATTATTTTAAATCACGCGAAAATTTCTTTTAAGCAAAAGCTAATCTTCCGATATATAGTAAGAAGCGGAATGTATTCTGTCCCGGAGGATTCGATGTTTAGAAGAATTTATATAATGCTGGCTTTAATTGTTCCCGTGTCTTTCGTTTTTTCCCAGAGTGATGCGGTAAAAGACGAAAAGAATAAAACAAAAATCGAAAAGCCTGAACAGATTGTTTCAACCGATGTTTTCGGTATAGAAAATCTATCATTCAATAAAAAGATAGATCCTACCGGAAAAGGCGAGCTTCTTCAGGTCGAATTTGCCCTCAAAAATAATACTGATTCGCCGCTTGAACTTTATATTTTTATGATGGGCACAGTTGAGGACAAGGAATGGGTTTGGAACACTTTCAACAACCGAAAAGTCACTCTCAAGAAAATAATAATTAAACATTTCGCGTCTACGCCTGATGATAAAACACAGTTTGAAAAGGAAGAAGACGGAAAAAAAGTAATTAATAAATATCCGAAAGATTTCAAAACCGGAATTAATCCTAACACGGGCAAACCATATATTCTTGAAAGCTATCTTCCGGTAAGAACGGAGCTTCTGTCGCAATACAGAAAGAAGTATCAGTTTTTCAATTATGCCACAATTTATATTTTCGATAATGAAGGAGAGTTATTGTTTTATCAGAATTATTCTTTAGATAAAATAAGAAGATAACTTGATTGAAAATAAAAAGGACCGCTTTCGCGGTCTTTTTTATTTGTTTAAAGATATGGTATTCCGTTAAGGCATTGATACTTTTGTGAGAGATTCAAATGCTTTTGGAAAATCTTCTTCCTTAAGCGCGTCGACTCTTGCATGGAATTCAGGAAGCATTTTCTGAAAATCATCATCAGTGCGGAGTTCTTCTTTATTGAAGTCAGGTTTGAATATTTCCATTGTCTCTTCTGCAAGAGTATGAAGATTCTTGAATTTACCTTTTTCATTAAGAACAACGCTTGTCATTGCAAGCATCAATAATCCGCCAGGGATTGCTCCAATTGCCGTTGTATCCATCGCAGGATAGCAAAGTCTGACAGCTTTTACACCGAAATTGTTCTTTGCGTCAGCCATACTTTTTCTCTGAAGAATTTTGGCGCCTGCAAGAGGGCCCATTCCGTAGACGGGATCATCTTTCTCGAAATCGTAATCTGCGAAAGCAACTATGCTTACATCTTTTTTTATAAGACCTGCTTTTGCAAGAGGTTCAACCCAAAGAGTAGTGGAAGTTCCCATGAACTTATTTGTTCTTTCTATGTCGCCCTCATTTGCTACTGCAACATCAACCATTCCGAATTTTTTAAAATTGTCGATTTTTGAAAAATCAGGATACTGATAAACCGGATGATAAGACAGATCGATATCTTTGACTTTTATTGTGCCGTGTTCTTCGTAGCGTTTTGTTGCACCGGCTGCAATTCCGTTAATCAGATGAACAACTGAATACTTTTCTTTGATTGTGTTAACTACTTCTTCTATTGCTTTAGGATCAGTCGCGTCAATATTCCACCATCTTGAATCAACATTCTGTTTAGCCGCTTCTTTTTTGATAGATTCAACATGATTGTAGCCTATCTGAAGATTGGCTCTGTCATAATGCACTCCGTAAACCGGAATCTTTTCGCCGAAAAGAAGCTGAAGCGTTACTGCGCGGAGAATTCCGTTTGATCCGCCGAGCATTAGCACAACATGGTCTGACGGAAGTTTTACGCCGAGAGTTTTTATCTCTTTTATCTGTTTTTCGAGAAGCTCGTCTGCGCCTTTCTGTCCCTCTGACATGAGGGTTTTCATGATAACCTTCAAATCAGCCCCGCCGAGAGGCTTCTTTTCAAATGTTTCAAGCTGCATTTATTCCTCCAAAATATGAACAAAAACAGAATTTGAGCAGTTACATTTTATGTAAAGTAATTATTTTCTGATAAGTTCCGCGAAAATTTTAAGCGCTTTCTCGGTTTTTTCAGAAAAGAGACATGCGGAGTTGAGCCTGAAATAATTAGCAAAATTGCTTCTTGCAGAAAAAATTATTCCAGGTGCGATTGTAAAACCGTTTTTAACCGCCAGATAAGCTATATTCCTTGAATCGGTTTTATCCGGTGCTTTTATCCAGAGAAAGAATCCTCCTTCCGGATTGCTGACTTCGCATTCGGGGATATGTTCAGAGAAAAATGCCTGATAAGCCGATATGTTTTCTCTGTAAATTCTGCGGAGTTTTTTCATCGAATGAGAATAAAAGCTTTTAGACATGAATGAAGCGAGCCCTGACTGAATAAATGCCGACGGAACTGAGTAGGCCGTGTTTAATATTTTATGAATGTCCTTTTGATAAATTCCCCCCGCAACCCAGCCTGTTTTATATCCCGGCGCGATTGATTTGCTGAGACTGGATACGTAAATTGTATTGTCGGGATTATATGATTTTATCGCGCGCGGCTTTGACGCGAAAAACAAATCGCCGTAGCTGTCGTCTTCGATAACAGGAATTCCGTATTGTGCTGAAATGCAGGCGAGCCTTTCTTTCGCCGGATCGCTCATTTTCGCGCCGGTCGGATTCGAAAAATTCGGTGACAGTATTACTGCTGAAATCTTTTTCTTTTTAACAGTTTTTTCAAATGTTTCAACGTCAAAACCCGAAACAGAATTAGTTTGAACTTCGAGTGCTTTTAGACCGAGTTTTGATATCAGACCGAAGAATCCGTGATAGCCGGGTGACTCAACCGCAACCGAATCACCGGTTTTAGTAACTGCGAGCAGAGCCGACAAAAGTCCCGGCGTTGCTCCGGAAGTTATTATTATTTCATCGGATGATGTTTCGCAGAATGATTCGATCATCTTCCGTGAAAAAATTTCCCTTAAAGCGTTATTTCCTCTGCCGAAATTGTAACGGTTATTTTTATCGGGATTTTCGCGTATGCGTCTCGACAGGTGAAGAGAAAGTTCTTCATTTATTTTTTCGTCCGAATAGGGGAATCCGATGCCGAGCGGGATGATGTCTTCGCGCATTGAATCTTCAAGAAGCTTTTCGGTCTCCGGAGAAATTTTTATATGATCGGTTAAGATTTTTATTTTCGTGTCTGATTCGATAAAATTGCTGATGGCGGAATGACTGAATCTCATGTTTTCGGGGCGCACGTAATAGCCGGATTGCGGATGGCTCGCGATAATTCCCTGTTCTTCGAGAAGCCTGTATCCGTTCAGGATAGTCATCATGCTGAGATTCATCTGAACGGACATTTCGCGTATAGAAGGAATTTTATCGCGGGATTTTAAAACGCCGCTTTCAATAAGTTTTGTTATGCGGTCTGCAACAGTCAGATATTTCTTCATTACGCCTGAGTATAACAGAATCAATAAATGTCAACTGTTATATGTGAATTCTGTTTGTACTGCATATTGCAATTCCTTTTTAAAAGTATAGAAAATGAAAGAAAAAGGAGTTTATATGAATATTAAATTTGAACGTCTTTCTGAAAATCATGCAGTTGATGTAATGGATATTTTTAATTACTATGCTGAGAATGAATTTTCGGCATTTGCCGATGTACGGATGCCGGATAAATATTTTGCGATGATGCTTAAGACCGTTGCAAATTATCCCGCGTATGCCGTTTATCAAAATTCAAATTTTGCCGGATTCGGTTTTATGCGGCCGTACAGCCCGATGGGGATTTTTAAGAAAACTGCATCGGTATCATATTTTCTGCATCCGTCATTTACCGGCAAAGGAATAGGAAGCTCCATTCTCGGCAAACTTATTGAAGATGCCGCAGAAGCCGGAATAGAAAATATTATGGCTGAAATAGCTTCTGAAAACCATGGAAGCATAAATTTTCATAAGAAACATGATTTTAATGAATGCGGAAATTTTCCCGCCATTGCGGAAAAATTCGGCAAAAAACTCGATATAATCTGGATGCATAGAAAAATAAAGTAGATGCTTTTGTGAAAATAATCAATCGGCGAAATTGAAAAGATATCCGAGTTTGAAATAGAATTCATTTTCAGATTTGCGCGAATAGAAATTGAATCCAGCGGCTGCAGAGATCAGAGAACTGCTATTAGCAGGATAGGTGAAGCAGAGACCCGTGTAAGCACCCGGAAAGTATTTTTTTGAGTCATCGTCTGTTTTGTATTTTGACGAGAAACCGGCTTCAATCCCCGCAAATAGAATCATGGTCTGAAGTCCGAGTTTTCCAGAGTATGATTTTTCTCTGATTTTATAACCGGCGTCGGCAGATGCGAGAAAAGAGAAAAATCCGAAATAGCCCGCTTTTCCTGATAAAAATACTGCACCGTCATTGCGTTTATCGCCGTCGAATGAATGAATATAATCAATTGAAGTGCCAATTGCCTTGACGGGCATTGACGCGCCCATCTGGTTTGCGAATATTTCGGAACTAAAAACCAGTGTTGCAAGGAGGGAGACAGCAATTAATTTAATCATATATTCTTTATAGCATATTCATTTGTTTTGTCAATTATTATGATACAAGAAGTCTAAAAAATTATTACTATTATGATGCCTTAGCAGTAAAATGAGAAACATGAAGCTGTTGAATGCATGAAATTGTTATGTGTATCAAAAAAGGATTAAAAGCATTGATTGGCGATGTTATCATCGTAATTTATAGGAATTAATCCAAACAATTATTTCTTTGTTTGAGTTTAATGTAGCGATTACGGCGTTGAATTATGCAAACTATAAAAAATAATTGACTATATATACTAATTATGCATTATGATATTGTTTTGTTAATAAATACCTGATAAACAATAGTATTTCGTAAAATTAGAAACTGAAAAATACTCAGAATTGAGGAGATTTAGATGAAAGCAAAAATTATCGTAACGATGATCCTTATATCACTGATATCATTATTTGCCTGCTCGAAAGCTTTATCTTCGGATAATTTAAAAGATGAAGAAAGTATCAATAAACTGCTTCAGGATTTTACGGAAGCTGCCAAAGAAAAAAATGCAGATAATATCATACAGTATTTTGATCTTCAGGAATATGTCGACGGTTATAATCTGGAAATGGCAAAAAAAGATTTTGGAGATAATGCAAAACGTCCTGCTTATGAAGAAAAGCACCGTCGAATGGTTAATCAGTATGTTACTTTTTTGATTGGATTTACCTTAACAGATGCCAATAAAGAACAGAATATACTTAAGGATATTGATATAAAGCTTCAGCAGTTGAATCTTGAAGATTTAACAATTGAAAGAATAGATGTTCCGAATGAACAACAGACTAGAACTGATAATTTTAAAAATATACTGAAAACCCGCTGTAAGAAATATGGCGCAGAGAGTATAACTTTCAGAACAGTATTATACCGTTGTGGTACACAAACCTATTATTGCGGTTTTGAGTTACGTAAATATAATGGAACATGGAAAATTGATGAATTAAGAGCATCTTTGACCAATGTGGATGTTAATATCGTGATTCAGCCGGTTAGTGAAAAAGAATATTTAAAGATCATTGGAAAGTAATAAAAATTATCACAATATTCCTAAAAAGAAAAAAATATTTTCCGAATATTTTCTAACAAAAAAAGAATTGATCAAAATATAAAATTATTTCTGATAATGAAATTAAGGTTATAAACCTGTCTGGAGCCGTTATGTTTGAGAAGGATTTTATTTTTGGTGCAGCAACTGCAGCATATCAGATTGAGGGAGCACATGATAGTGATGGAAAGACTTCTTCTATCTGGGATGTGTTTTCGCATATTCCCGGTAAAATTGCTAATGGAGATAATGGAGATGTTGCATGCGACCATTATCATCTTTATGAAAATGATATTGCATTGATGAAAGAAATCGGGCTTGATTCTTACAGATTTTCTGTTTCCTGGCCGAGAGTTATTCCTCATCCCGGACATGTAAATGAGAAGGGAATTGATTTTTATAATAGATTAATAGATAAGCTTCTTGATAATGGAATAAGTCCGATGCTGACTATGTATCATTGGGATTTGCCTCAATGGATGTATGAGAAGGGCGGATGGATTTCAAGAGAAATCTGCGGATATTTTGAAGATTATTCAGAACTTTTATTTAATAAATTCGGAGATAGGGTAAAATACTGGGTTACTCATAATGAGCCGTATTGCATAAGTATGCTTGGGCATCTTTATGGTCAGCATGCTCCAGGGCATAAAAATCTTCAGGATGCTATTCAAACCGCGCATCACCTTTTGCTGACTCATGGCAGAGCTTTGAATATATTCCGGCAAACGGGGCTTAAATCAAAAATTGGAATAACTCTAAATTTAGGACCTGCATATCCATATTCGGAAACAGAAACGGATAAGCTCGCAGCTTCAAGATATGACGGTTTTGCCAATCGATGGTTTTTAGAACCTCTTTTTAAAGGTCAGTATCCGGTTGATATGCTTGATTATTACGAGTCCAATCATATTGATTTTTCTCACATTCAGGATGATGATCTCAAAATTATAAATGGAGAAACAGATTTTCTTGGAGTTAATTACTACATGGATTTTAACATGCGTTATGACCGAGATGCATTCTTGCAGGGATCGCATGTTGACATGGGCCGAAAGAAGACTGCTATGGGTTGGGAAATTTCTCCTGAAGGTTTTATTGATATTGTCAGACAGATTAGAGAAAAATATACTGATATTCCGGTAATGATTACTGAAAATGGTTCAGCATTTAAAGATGAAATAAAAAATGGTGAAATTGAAGATACTGAAAGGCTGGAATATTTAAGAAGTCATCTTGAGGCAGTTGTAAAAATGAATGAAGAAGGATTAAATGTGATAGCATATTATGTCTGGTCATTAATGGATAATTTCGAATGGGCTTTCGGATATGATAAAAGATTTGGAATTATAGGAGTTGACTATGATTCTCAAAAAAGAATTATTAAAAAGAGCGGAAGATATTACAGCAATATAATAAAAAAACGTTCTTTGCAGGCAATAGAGTAAATAACTAAGGTAGCGAAATTTCTTGTCGGGAAAGTTTAGACCTGAGCGAAAGGTGTAACGACTCGGTCGCTGTTTCAACGGGGCTCGGTGAAATTGTAATGTTAGTGAAGATGCTTACTGCCTGTAATTGGACGGAAAGACCGATCTGACGGGAGAGAAGATTGAGATCGCACTTGTAGAAACGGTTGGTTTCGGTTTGGAAAAAATCCTTGAGATGATATTCCCGTACACACTTTTTTAGATAGTCCCATAGCTATGTTCTGAAGGGATAACCGCTGAAAGCATCTAAGCGGGAAGCCCATTCCAAGATGAGATATCTCCGGGAGATTCGTCTACCCTGAAGACTCCACGGAGACTACGTGGTTGATCGGGCGGCGGTGTAAACGAGGCAACACGTGTCAGCCTACCGCTACTTATCCGTCGTGAGGCTTGACTATATTATTATATCTTTCTTAATGCAATTAAAACATTCGTTTCAAAAGAACGAGGGTTTTAATTGCATCTTACTATGACTGTCCCCTGCTAAATGTAAAAAAAGGATGACATAAAATGTTAAAATTGATACAAGTAGTTTCATGAGATGCCTCCTGTATGGGAAATATGATGGGTTATATAAATGCCGGAAAGTTCATTCCATTGCAAAAAGTACCTCATGAAAATGAGTTGTTAAAATTTGGGAAAAGTTATGCCCTTGTGTGCGAAGAAGCTTTTTATAAACTTAACAAGATGCTTATCAGGAGAATAGATTCGGGGTTCTATGGTGAAGTAGTTATTTAATTGGTAGCCATTTCACTGTATTTTGTTTTATTGCAGTAACAGACACGTAAAGATATAATTCTTTACCGGAAACATCTAAAAAACTATTCTGAAGGTGAAGTATGAAAAGAAGATTAATATTTACTGCCGCAATGACAGGTTTGTTAATTACAACCCTGTTTAGTGCAGCCAGCAGCAAATCCGCAACCACTGTCAATACCCGATGGCAGAATCTTTTCAAGTATGTTAAACCCTATAATTTTTCCGGTGGGCTCGCACCGATTGCTACTGATAGAGGATGGGGACTGATTGATAAAAAAGGGAAAATCGTTATAGCCCCGGTTTATAAAGACATACCCTCTGACTTTTATTCTGAAGGGATCTTCTGTGTAGCGAAGTATGACAAAGTAAAACAACACGATGTTTTTCTTTTTATAAACAACAAGGGCATTCAAATCACCTCTGAAACCTTTGATGATTATAAACCTTTTTCAGAAGGTCTTGCTGCTGTTAGAAAAGATGGACAAGCAGGGTACATAGATAAACAGGGGAAAGTTGTCCTCGATTATCAGTTCGCCACAGCAGGCAGTTTTCATGAAGGGTTTGCACCGGTCTGGAGAAACGGGAGAAAAGGGCGTGTTGATTTTATAAACAAGGGAGGAAAAATCGTTTTTGAAACAGAGTTTGATTTTTCAACCGGGTTCTCCGGCGGACTCGCAATGGTCAAAATACTGAAAGAAAAAAACAGGTACGGTTTTATAAACAAAGAAGGAAAGCTGATAATTAATACGGAATATGATGATGCCATGGGCTTTTCAAGCGGACTTGCGCCGGTGGCCCGCAATGGGAAATGGGGCTATATCAACACCGAAGGCCGTGTTATTGTGGATTTTCAGTATGAACGTGCTTCCATATTCCACGAAGGGCTTGCCCTGGTTAATAAAAACGGAAAATACGGTTTCATTGATAATATGGGGAATGTTGTTATTGGACTTCAATATGAATCATGCGACTGGTTTTTTGATGACCTAGCTCTTGCAAAAAAAGACGGGAAGTACGGCTTTATTGATAAAAATAATAAAACAGTAATCGATTTTCAATTCACCATGGCGTGGTCTTTTCATGATGGTCTGGCCAGATTTGAATCAGAAACAGAGTGGGGCTTTATTGATAAAAAAGGGAATATCTTAATGACATTCCAGAAGAAATAAAAAGTATTAAATTTTAATGGATCTGAGCCATCGGGCGTTTATTATGGAATAGTTAGATTTAATCACACAATATGTGATTTTATTTATTTGAATTGGGCCGTTGCGAGTCAGGATTTGCTAGTGGAAAATATTAGATAGACAATGGAAAACTATATGAAGAAAATTTATCTGTTTGTAGCTGTAATTATGTCACTGTCATGCGGTGCATGCAGAATGAGAGCAGCAATTTCAAATGGTTCAATGCAACCAACTTTGGAAATTGGAGATATTATTGTTTATGAAAAATATGAATTCGGAAAATATACTAAAGGTGATATTTTGGTTATCTGTGATAAGAAAAAAGAAACATATGCCAAACGATTTATTGCTTCAGAGAATGATCAATTGGAGTTTAAAAACGGAAAAGTCATTTTGAATGGTAAAACACTTCATGAACCATATGTTAAAGGTGAAACGTATCTTAAAGGCAACATCGATTTGAACGGTTTGGTTCCAAAGGGAGTGATTGTAGTTTTAGGTGATAATAGAGAGAATTCCTGTGATAGCCGTTCATTTGGTTATTTGTCTATATCCAATATTGAAGGAAAAGTTATTAAAGTAAATGAGATTTTTCTTTAAATAATATTAAAAAATCATTATATAATTATTACATTGTCACGTCGCCATGGAAATAAGTCTATTCTTCTTTTTCTGTTTTTGTTGAATACTATCTCGAAACAAATTTTCTTTCAGGCTTTTCTTACGAATTCGGACTTCAGGTACATCGATCCAATTCCGTCGATTTTACATGAGATGTTGTGTCCGTTATCGCTTTCGATGATGCGGATACCTTTTACTTTGGTTCCCGCTTTTATTCCAGATGATGAGCCTTTTACTTTCAATTCTTTCAATACTGTAACGGAGTCTCCGTTATTAAGTATATTTCCGTGCGCATCGCGTACGGTATTTGTCTCTTCTTCAGCTTCGGAAGCATCGGACGTTTTAGTCTGGTCCCATTCAAAGTTGCAGTCAGGGCAGACCCATAGATTTCCGTCATGGTATGAATTTGCAGAGCTGCATTCCGGGCATTTAGGTTCGTTGCTCATATTGATCCTCGCTGTCTTTTCGAAATTTAATGACATCTTCCGGAAGAGTTCTTATGCTTTCAAGTATAATCATGATATTATGAAGTTTTTTGGGGTAATAAATAAAATAATTACATATAATTATTTTATGTTATCAGCGCCACTTTTGCGGTATTAAACTTTTCTTCTGCCGAGTAATTCTTCTTTGACATAAAAGCCATCTAATTATTATGTTATACAGGAAGTTTATGAATCTTATTTTTGACTCATTTGTATCGCATTAAATATATTACGGAGGCAGTTTTTTCCGGGTGATTTTCCCGGATAAAAACATATAATTTTATGGAATCAACAATTCAAAAAATAATCGATACTCTGAATGAGCTTGTGCCGGTTCACATGAAAACACCTGAAGATTATGCAATTGCAAAAGGTGTTGTTTCTGTATGTATCATCGATGAAAACGGTCAGATTTACGGGAAACTTTGGGGTGAAGATAAAATCAGGTGCAGGGACTCATTTAAGATTGCCTGGACAAAGGCAAACCAAGTTTGGATTACAGGTTACAAAACAAACGAATATGAGAAACTTGTATTTTCAGATAAACTTGATCATGGCAAATACGGAATTAATATGCCGGATTTTATCGGGTGGGAAGGCGGTCAGCCTGTTACTTTGAAGAACGGAATTAAACTTTCCATAGGATTTAGCGGATTCAGAGGTACAACGGATTTAAGTATTGTAACTGAAGCAATTGCCGAAGCCGGTTTATAAATTATTTCATCAGTGTTATCTTCGCTGTATTAGTTGTGTACAATATTTGCGGAAACTGTTATCATTCTCATTGGGCTGACACCGTTTTCCGCGGCAGAAAAAAGTATAGAGGTGATTATCATGCAGCAATCAGGTTCAATTTCCGAAGTTCTGCTTTCAGGCAGCATTTCGAGAGCAATCGGTGCGCTGCGCTTAGGATTAACTAGGATGATCATCATGATCACAGGCGGGTATCTTACGCTTAGCTTTATTGCAGCCATATGTAAAAACAGGAGAGATTAACAATGATATACCGTACACTTGCCGGAGAAAAAGTATCACAGCTCGGTTTCGGCGCAATGCGTCTGCCGCAGATCGGAGGACAAATAGATGAAAAAGAGTCAATACGGATGATTCATCATGCGATTGACTCCGGAATCAACTATGTTGATACCGCCTGGGTTTATCATAACGGTACCAGTGAGGATCTTGTTGCAAAGGCCTTCAAAGGCGGGTATCGGGAAAAGAGCTTTATCGCAACAAAATCTCCGGTTTGGCTTATTCAGAAGGATGAAGACTTCGAATATTATCTCGACAAACAGCTTGAAAATCTTCAGGTGGACTGCATTGACTTTTATCTGCTGCATGCCCTTAATAGCGGGACATGGGCAACATGTAAGAAGCATAACGCGATTGATTTCTGCGAAAAAATGGTAAAAAAAGGTAAAATCAAGCATTTCGGTTTTTCGTTTCACGATGCTCATCCGGTATTTATAGATATTGTTGATGCATATAACTGGGAATTCTGTCAGATTCAGTATAACTATCTGGACAGAAAAGAGCAGGCCGGTCTCGACGGGCTGAATTATGCACGTTCAAAGAATATTGATATAATTATAATGGAACCTCTTCGCGGCGGAAATCTTGTAGAGCCTCTTCCTGAAACGGTAAAAGAGCTGTGGAAGAGTGCCGGAAAACAGCGGTCGGCGGTAGAGTGGGCTCTCGGATGGATATTCAGCCATAAGGACATCGGTGTTGTTCTAAGCGGTATGAGTACTATGGAGCAGCTGGTTGAAAATCTCGCGATTGCCGGCTCAAACGGACCTGATTGCTTTACATCCGAAGAACTGGCGCTGATTGATAAAACAGAAGAACTTTACCGCCAGAATACCCGTATCGGATGCACGCAGTGCGCGTATTGCATGCCGTGCCCTTCCGGTGTCGATATTCCCCGTAATTTCAAGGTTTGGAATGAATTGTATATGTTCGGCAAGAGTGAAACTGCCCGCGGTGCATGGCAATGGATTGATGCCCCGGTTCGTGCCGATAAGTGCACAAGATGCGGTGTCTGTGTCAGCCACTGTCCTCAGCAGATTGCAATTCCTGACGAATTAGAAATGATGGTAAAAGATTTTGCTGGTTGAAGAACTGCCTGATGGAATATCTGCCAGCAGCAGAAAGAAATTTCAATTAGTCGGTGAAAGATGCTTCGTTCTGTTTTGTGAATGGGAAATATGATGAAAACCGGAGATGTGTTCAAGTATCTAAAAAGATTAAGACGGTTTATTTGTTCTCATCATCTGTGTGAAAAAGGCACAAGAGGCGGAAAGTGTGTCATATGATTGAAATAATATAAGCTAAGTTTCCAATTATCTGATTAACAGAATAGTAGAACTCAATGCGAGTTCTAAGTATTTGCTTGCCCACCAGTAAATTTTAATTGACCTCTTTATAAATTCAGGATGTTTCTGAATATAATTGTAGCTATATGTTCGGACAAAAGGTTTTTTAAATGAAAATTCTGAAAGTTGCATTGCTTCAGATGAAGCCAAATTCAAATTTTGATGAAAATATACTAAAGGGAATTGAATACTGCCGAAAAGCTAAAAACGCTGGAGCTGATTTAGCACTATTTCCCGAAATGTGGTCTGTCGGTTATTCTTTTCCTACAGATGAGGCGTCTCTTCTGAAGTGGAAACAGAGTGCTATCGAGAGAGATTCAACGGAGATCAGCCAATATTGTTCGCTTGCAAAAGAATTAGATATGTCGATTGCTTTTACATATCTTGAAAAAAGCGATCTTCTGCCGGCGAACTCGCTTATGCTGATTGATAGATTCGGTGAAATTAAATTTAATTACCGTAAAATCCATACCTGCGATTATTGTGAAGAGAAGTACTGCCGTCCTGGTGATGAATTTTTCGTAGATGAGCTTGATACCAGTCAAGGGCTGGTTAAAATCGGTGCTATGATATGTTTTGACCGGGAGCTTCCAGAGTCGGCCCGTATACTGATGCTCAAGGGTGCGGAAATTATCTTAGTTCCAAACGCATGCCGTATCGAGACAAACCGTAAAAATCAACTAATGACAAGAGCCTTTGAAAATATGACAGGTATTGCATTGGCAAACTATGCAGGTGAGATTTATAAGGGGCATTCTATTGCTTTTGACGGGGTTGCGTTTGTCAGTGAAAATGATGATGAAAACGGAACAAGAAATCACTGCATACTTGAATGCGGCAGTGACGAAGGTGTCTTCATTGCTGAGTTCGATCTTGACATTATGCGTAAATACAGGCAGTCAGAAGTGTGGGGAAATGCCTACAGAAAGGTTTATGCATATAATGATATTCTTTCAAAGAATGTGAACAGCCCATTTATCCGCCCTGATTCGCGGGTAGACAAAATATAAGCAGCGTTGCTAATTGCCCCGATGCATTTTTATTTCAGGAGAAGCACTAATGTTTGATATGATTCCTAATCCGGTTCCTCTTTCCATTCTCGCAGTCAGCATAGTTATGAGCATTCTCGCGTTCAAACACGAACATCTCATGCGGAAATGGCTGCTGACTCCTTATGATATCAGCCGCAGCGGGTCATACCGGACCTTTATAACGAGCGGATTTATTCATGCGGATTATCAGCATCTCTTCTTTAACATGTTTACTTTCTTCTTTTTCGCCTTTCCTCTCGAAAATATAATGGGACCGGCTAAATTTGCGGTTCTTTATTTCGCGAGCATGATAATTGCAAGCATTCCATCATATCTGAAGAACAAAAACAATCCGCGATATGCGTCACTCGGCGCTTCGGGAGCGGTCAGCGGTGTCGTGTTCGGATATATCCTATACGATCCGCTTTCACGGATTTATATTATGTTTATTCCTATCGGCATCCCCGCTTTCATATACGCTTTTCTATATCTCGGATATTGCATCTACGCGTCGAGACGTCAGGGGGATAACATAAATCATTCCGCTCACTTCTGGGGCTCTCTCACGGGATTCCTTATAACTGTTGCGTTTGATCCGGATGTCATCGGCAGATTTGTTGAGCGCATTCAGGGTTTCATTTAATCAGGCAAAAGGAGAAAACAAGTGAAAATAAAATCGTTATACTTTTTTGCAGCGATCGCGTTAGTCGTTGGTGCTGTTCATATTTTCGCGGCGGATCAGGCGCCGTCATTCAAATGGAAAACAGGTAAAATCGAAATCGGCGACAATATAGCTGTAATGAATCTTCCCGGCGATTTCAGGTATCTCGATCCGAAACAGAGCAAGACGGTAATCGAAGATCTTTGGGGAAATCCCGAGGGATCCGCTGACGGTGTTCTCGGAATGATTTTTCCATCAAATATGAATCCGATAGCGGATGACAGTTGGGGGATCGTTATTACCTATGAGGACTCCGGATTCGTCAAGGACGATGATGCGGACAAGATTGACTATGATGAACTTCTCTCTACGATGAAGGAGGAGATAAAAGAATCTAATCCCGAACGGAAGAAAGCCGGATACAGTTCGATCGAGCTTGTCGGCTGGGCGACTCCGCCGCATTATGACAAAGCATCGCATAAACTATTCTGGGCGAAGGAACTTAAGTTCGAAGGTAGCAATGAAAACACTCTCAATTATAACTTCAGAATTTTAGGACGCAAAGGAGTCCTTGTTCTTAATGCCGTTTCGGGAATGAAACAGCTGAAAGACATAGAGTCTAAATCGGCTCCGCTACTTGCATCGGTAAACTTCTCGGATGGTAACCGTTATGCAGAATATGTTCCCGGAAAGGACAGGGTGGCAGAGTTCGGAATCGCCGCACTTATTGCCGGGGGAGCCGCGGCAGCAGCGAAGACGGGTCTTTTGAAAAGTCTGTGGGTAGGCATTCTCGCCGCCAAGAAATTTATCATAATAGGTCTGATTGCGGCTGCCGGATTTGTCAAAAAATTCTTTTTCAGCAAAAAGTAATTTAATCAGCTACATGCCGCGAATACCGCGGAGGAAATTATCTGAGCGCTGATGAGGATCTGGCGATCGGTTTGACGCAATTGCTTCCGTCATCTTTGTCCACTGAAGTCATAATCGGATTTCGTATCGCACGAACCAGGTGATTGACTATGCCGATCAGAACTAGACGGTGTCGATTCTTGGGGTGTGTCAACAGAGCTGGGTAAATTCTAATAAGTCTGCAAGTCCTGTTTCATATATTGCGATGGCAGAAGATGGTTGAATAAAACTTATATGGTAAAATTAAATATTATATCCAGTCTTCCGATTCCTCCGGGAGTGAATAATCTTCCGGTTCCATCAGGCATTCCGGGTAATTTAAAGGTACTCAATTGGGCAGGATTTACGGGGGCTGTTTCGTATACATTTGATGACAGTACTTCATCCCAATTAGATAATTATGCTGAATTGCAGGCACTTGGTATTCCTATGACATTTTACATACAAACAAATCGGATAACCATGAAACCTGTGGATTTGGCAGCACTTTGGTCTAAGATTGTCAAAGATGGACATGAGATTGGTAATCATACTAATGATCACACAACTGTTTCAGCGGCAAATATCGATATTGCGACTGATTTCATTCAAAATACATTTGGTACTGATGTTTATTCTATAGCGTATCCCTATGGTGATACTTCATACATTCCATTAGCGAAGACGCGTTTTTTTATCGGTCGCGGTGTTTCAGGCGGAAATATTTTGCCTAATGACAGCACAGACCCTTATAATCTTAAATGTGATATTCATTCAACTTCACGAATGGATTTTGTTGTCGATTCAGCTCGTAGTGTCAAAGGCTGGAGAATTATTCTTGTGCATGGTTTTACAGGAGGCAATGATGGTGCATATCAGCCTGTGAATTATGATCAGTTTGCGGCCGGCGTTGTGTATGCTAAATCATTAGGCGATATTTGGATTGATACTGTGACCAACATCGGAGCATATTGGCGTGCTCAGAAAATATTATCCTCTGTTACGCCGGTTTTTTCCGGTAATACTACTACGTGGAATTGGACTTTGCCGGATCATTTCCCTCCAGGAAAATATTTAAGGGTTACGGTTGACGGCGGTACTCTCTATCAAAATGACAAGCTTTTGGAATGGGACGGTCATGGATATTATGAAGTCTCTTTAGATGCAGGTTCGCTTACTCTTGCACATTAGATTTGATTCGATTCTTTCTGATATTAAAAGTTTAGCTTGAAAAAATATCCGTGTTTCAAACTAAACTTGTGAGTAGGTTTTAATATTGAGATTAACAACTAACAGCTGATAAATAATTGATTGACTGATTGTGAAAAAGTGTTATCAGTTTCGTGCGCGCGTTTTACCGCGCGCGATTTTTTTGTATTACGGCGGAAACGAATGACTGAAGAAAATTCTTTTACCGATGAAGATTTAAGCCGCATCAGGCAAAAGGCTTTCAGTTCAGAGCTGAAGGGGCTTATTTCAAAAGTCACAAGGGAAGTTCATTCCGAAGATTCCGTAAAAAAACCGGACCCCTTATATTCTGCATCAAATATTTTTTACCGAGCGTTGAATAGGCCGTATTTGAATTCGGATTATATTGATGGCATGGAATTTCGTTTTTTTTTGGAAGAATCCCATGCGTCTGCTGAAATATACTGCTATGATTGTGAAAAGTCGCTCTATTCTTCGAATTCTTCTAAATCGATTATCCCTACTAAGGATTTTTTCCGCAAACTTCGCAAAAAAAAGCCTTTTGAATATCCATTTTCAGGTTCAGTTTTAAAAATATTACCTTTTTCTGATTTTACGGAATTATTTGATAATGAATACTTTCCGCCTTTTGTTGTGTCCTCCGGCAGTGATTTCAGCAAACTTGCTGCAGTTGATGTGCTTATACGGAAAATTAAATCCAGAACTTATGAATTGGATTTTTCGGCTCTCTCAAAAATTATGATTCATCTTACTGATTATTATGATAAGATTTTTCTTATATCTCTTTCTGATTCGGAGAAACTTCCTGAATCAATATTTCTTTTAAGCCGCATAAAATCCATCATCAAATTGAAATGCCCGGATGTTGAAATTATGATTTCCTCTCAGCGTAAAATGGTATTATTTGCCGAGTCTGCCTCGGCAGAAAAAGCGCTTTCTCTTGCGGTTGAAAACGAAAAGGTTGTTTTTGAAGAAATAAAAAACATCCGAAACGAAATTTTTTCAATTTTCGGATGAGAGCCGATTCCCGGAATTTTGTTATAATTCAAATAAGCTTTTTTTCTTTCAATGCGAGCCGTATTGAATCAAGCTGATTTGCATTGTTTATTACTTTGACGATATGTATTCCGTCATCTGAAAGTTTTACCGGTTTTGTTTCAGAATAATAACTTGCCGCGATCTTTCCCTGAACTCTTTTAAATTTGCAGAAAACACGTACTTCAGGATGAAGAATTTTCTCCGGATTGTATGAATCAATAAGAGCGAGTTCTTCCGAATTGAGTGCGCAGATGTCGTTTTTTTTGAAAATATCTTCCGTACAGTTAAGAAGAGAAGGCATTATGCTTATAAAATCAGAAACGAGTTCGTAATCGAATATCGTATCAATGCTGTTTATTATTGCGTGAACGGCTTGAATTGACGTGAAAGATTCTTTCCGGAACGGCCTAACCGTAGTTAGCGCGTCATAAATATCGCAGATTGAAATCAGTTTCGGAAAAACCGGAAGATTTTCATACGGGAGCTGATAATAGCCGTTGTTGTTGAATTTCTCATGATGAAACAAAACTCCCTGCTGAATGATAGGGTCGGTATTGTTTACGTTTTTTATCATCTCATAGCCTAGCTGGGGATGGCGTTTTACCTTTTGAAATTCAGAGACGTTGAATGCCCCTTCTTTGTTGAGTAATTGTTTGTCTATCTGCTTATGCCCGATATCGTGAAGATATGCCGAAAGCGTTATGGAGCGAAGTTCGTCTTCATTGAATTTTTTCATGCGCTTGGCAAGCACCGCTGTCATGAATCCGACGTTAACGGAATGGTTATAAATATAATCATCAAAAGAGCTGAGTTCTTTCAATAAGTCAATTTCTTCTATCTCAATTGAATTGAGCTCCGAAAGAACTTCGTCAACTACCTGTTCGGCTGCACGATAGCCTGTTTTGCTGAGCTTATTCGTTTTTTCAACTTCATCCAGAATTGTTTTTGCGTTATTGTAAACAATATTGACGCGGTAATGCGGAATCTTTACCTTTTCGTTTGAAGAATCGTAATAGAGATATTTTCCGTATTTTGCCTGAAAGCTTTCAATCATCTCCTTGGTGATTGCAATCCTTGCTTCAAGCACCTTTTTTCCGTCTTCAGAAAAAAGCGGATTAACAAAACTGGAACCGGGTGAAATATACAATAGATCAACTTTCTTCATTTTATTATTCTACACTAATATTTATTAAATTCAAATAATTATTATTAATTTGTCTTAAATTTGAAAGCATTTTGAAAAATATAAAGTAGTAAATCATTATTAAAGTGTATAATAATTCATAATTTTGCTGTCAAAGCATAAATTGTGCCATTTTTTTTAAAAAAATTAACGGAAAAAATGAGTTATTCCGATTATATATATGAAGGGGGAGAACAGCGGAAAAAAACCATAAATACCCAATTCATGCCTAAAAAGATTCAAAAACGCAAATATATCCATATAAACGCCAAAAAACGACAATAATCACCTTCCAGATTCAGTGCTCTGACACCGAATAGTTATCTGTAACTGATAAATGCTTCCGGATGATGGAAGCGGATAACTTTGGTGGTATTGCGAAATCGGCTGAAGGCGGATTTTCCGCCAGCCGGTTTGGCATTACAAATATATTGTACGCAAACTGGGATGTTCTTTGAAATTCAGACCGGCATTATGCCGGAATACTTTTGGTTCTAACGGCATATATAGCGCCCGGTAAGGAGATCGGGTGAGAATATACAAAGGAGTGTATATATGATTATTAACCATAACATGAGCGCGATTAATGCAAACCGTGTTTTGAAGTTCAAACACTGGGACGTTAACAGATCTACTGAGAAGCTTTCTTCCGGTATGAGAATTAACAAATCAGGGGACGATGCTTCCGGACTTGCAGTATCAGAAAAAATGAGAACTCAGATTCAGGGTCTTCGTCAGGCTGAAAGAAATGCTGAAGACGGCATGAGCTTTGTTCAGACTACAGAAGGTTACCTTGACCAGACTTCTCAGATTCTTCAGAGAATACGCGTTCTTGCAGTTCAGTCTTCAAACGGTATTTATACTAATGAAGACCGCCAGCTCATCCAGGTTGAAGTTTCGGCTTTGATCGATGAAGTTGACAGAATTGCGTCTCAGGCAGAGTTTAACAAATTTAAACTTCTTCTTGGTGATTATTCCAGAACTAATCCTAAGGCTTCTATGTGGTTCCACATCGGAGCTAATATGCATCAGAGAGAAAGAGTTTACATCGGAACTATGACTGCTGAGGGTCTTAGCCTCAAAGAAAAAACCGGTGAATTCTTGGCAAATCTTTCGACTGCTGACAAAGCTAACAGAACAATCGGTGTTGTCGACGAAGCACTTCAGAAGATTGCAAAACAGAGAGCGGATCTTGGAGCATATTACAACAGACTCGAATTTGCTTCTAAAGGTCTCATGAATGCTTATGAAAACATTCAGGCTTCTGAATCCCGTATTCGTGACGCTGATATGGCTGAAACAATGGTTGATCTTACTAAAGATCAGATTCTTGTTCAGAGCGGCACTTCAATGCTTGCTCAGGCTAATCAGAAAGCGCAGACTGTCCTCCAGCTTTTAAGATAATCGGGAGTGAAGGCGAACAATAGAACATCCCTTTTTGAATAAACTGTATGTTGCAAACCGAAAGTATTTTTTCTGAATAAATAAAAACCGGCTCATTGAGCCGGTTTTTCGCATTAATAAGGTTCTATCAAAACTCAGATATTGAGTTCCATAAAACAAACTTTAAAAGGAAGATGATCGTAGCTTTTAATCATTGTTTCTTTGAAGCCGTATTCGATATACCATGATTTCAGGATTTCGTTGCTGTCGATGACGCCGATTGATATTTTTTTTGCTTTTTCAACAGCGGCCCGATTTTTGGCAAAATCCATGAGCTTTCTTCCGTAGCCGAGATGACGTTTTTCCGGAAGAACGGACAATCGTTCGAGATAAAAGATTTCCGGATTCTCTTTTGATTTTTCAAGAGCCACGGTACCGACAAGAATTCCATTCTCGAATAAACCGAAGAGTGAAACTCCGTCTCCGGTTGTTTCGATAAGCCTTTCCAGTGTCATGAATGCGGCATTTGTAGGTGCGTTTTCTTTTGTTAAACCGAATTCATCCGCAACAGTTTTAAATGATTTTTTTAAAACAGAAAGAGCATCGGAAAGTTCTTCTTTTGAATCAAGTTTTTTAAATGTGATCATTGATCAGAATCCTTGTTCCATTTTAATGTATTTTCAGACATCATAAAACGGTTTTTGCCGTTTGTCTTTGCTTTATATAAAACATGATCTGCGAAATCGATAAAAGACTCTGCCATCTTCTGAAAATAGCTCTGAGGTATGGGCTTCGGCATTTCGTTGATATCAAAATCGGGTGAATCAAGAAGGCCGACTCCGATAGAGCATCTGATTGTGAGAGGTTCGGCGTCGCCGTTTATGGGATTATCTTCAAGCTGGCGGTAGAAACGGTTAAGAATAATCTCGACGGAGTCAAGATTTGTCTGCGGCAAAAGTACTGTAAATTCGTCACCGCCGTAACGGCCTACCGCATCGGTGTTTCTGGTTGCTTTAAGCAGAGAGCGTCCTATAAGCGCAATTGCCTGATCCCCCGCGATGTGACCGTGTTCGTCGTTGATGATTTTTAAATTATCAATATCAACCATCATTAGAACGAGAGGGTAGTTGTTGCGGAATGCTCCCCGAAGATCACGAAGCAGGCATTGAAAGAAAAATCCTCTCACATAGACTCCAGTCAGAGGATCGATTGTCGCGATTTGATGCAGTCGTGAATTATGAATTGCAACAGCGGCCTGATTCGCGAATACGCTTAGAAGCGAAACGTCGTCTTCGAGACTTATTTCACGGTCTACATAGACGACTCCTACATTATAATCGGCGACTCTTAGAGGTATGGCCGTTCTGCCGTTTTTGACATAAACGATTCCTTCGTTAAGAGCTTTACCTATGATTTCTGTTTCATTTCCTTCAAGAAAATCTTTGATATGATGTTTCGGATTGAAGCGTCCTGTTCCAGCCTGAATTATAAGACCCGCCTCATCATCCATCATCGCAAGAAAAGAATCTTCATGCTGTTCAACGTTCATCGAGTTGTTGTCGCCGAATACAGCCAAAAACGAATTCCCGACACCGAGAAGACCCATAATCTGAATCAGAATTCCGTTAAGAAGTTCTTCTAATGGCTGAATGCGGTGCAGATCCGGTGTTACATTCAGAATATAGTTCAGGCTTTCACGGCTTTTGCTGATTTGTTTTATTGAATTGGCGGATTTGAGTCCTACCTCAACCCATAACAGAAGCCTGTCAGGGCCTTCACTTTTATCGAAGTATCCCTGTATGTCCAGTCTTCGAAGCAGTTCGCGCGGAGGATGTTCTGATGCGTATCCTGTCTGAAGTATTATCTGGATTATCTTATTTTTCTTGCGAAGTTCTGAGACAAATTCTTCTCCAGTCATGCCGGGCATAAAATAGTCGAGAAGAATCAAGTCGAAAGATTTTTTTTCCAGTATTGCCAGAGCCTCCGCTCCTCCCGGAGCGGTTGTGACATTGTGTCCTTCGCGCGAAAGTAAAAGGCGTGTTGCTTCGAGATATTCAAGATTATCATCCACTAGAAGTATTTCACCGCCTTTCTCAGAGCTGACTTTATATTTTCGAGCCAATGTGATCCTCCTGATTTGACTTGAGATGAATGATAAACTTTGTACCGCCGTTGATGCCGTTAGTTATTTCAATGCTTCCGCCGAATTCTGCACATACTATGTTGTGAACAAGTGTGAGACCGAGTCCTGTTCCTACACCGAAAGGTTTTGTTGTGAACATCGGATCGAATATTTTTGTTAAGTTTTCCTTGGTTATTCCGCTGCCGTTATCAGCTACACTCAGAATGACTTCGTTTTCTGTTTCGGTAATATTTACTTCTATTCTGCCGCTTCCGTCATTCGGACATGCTTCGATTGAATTATTGACAAGGTTTGTGATAACCTGGGAAAGCCTCCCCGGAACTCCGTTAATTTCTATGTAGTCCCGTTCACATGTCAATTCCATATCGCATTTGTTCTGCTTTAAAGAATGACTGAGCAGAAGAAGTGCTTCGCGTATTACTTCTACAGCATTGAAGTTAAAACGGTCTTTCGGATCAAGATCGCGCGTTTGCGATTTTATACCGTGAACGAAAGCCGCTGCTTTTTCTGCTGCTTTTTCGGCCAGATTCAACGAGTGTTTTATTTCTGCGGCGATTTCGCGGTGGTCTTCATCGCTTACATCAGGATCGCCGATTGACTTATCATATTCTTCGGTCAGTCTTGATATTTCAGAGAGAGAAGTGCGGATCGATGCTACGGGAGTATTCATTTCGTGAGCAATACCCGCAGTCATTTTCCCGAGCGAGGCCATCTTGTCAATGACGAGCATTTTTTCCTGATTTTCCTTTAATGAATGATAGGCTTCTTCGAGAAGTTCCTGTTTTGTTTCGAGATTCTGCAGAAGAGTTTTGAGCTGTTTGTCTTTTATAACTTCCTGCGCCAGCAGTATGCTTAAAAATGAGTTCGATACGAGCTGCCGGATGTTTTCAATTATTTCGGCCGGTTCAGCCAGCTGAAAGACGAAATAACCGATGATTTCCTCATAATTCAATAGAGGCTCGATTACCAGATCCGAAGAGCTGTCTGTGATGAGTTCTTCCGGTAAAATTTTATTGCTTTGAAATTCTTTTCCGTCAATATCCCAGTATGTGTTTCCGTTCGGCAGATAATAGAGTACTATTTTTGATTTGGAAAGTTCTTTGTCGCAAAATAATGAAATAAAAAAAGATGTTACTCCGAATTTCGGTAATTCTCTTGAGATGTGGTTTAAATAGTTTTTCATGTCAATCAGCGGAGAAAAATATGAACTGAACAGGATAAAAAGATAATCTTTTTTCTGTGTTTCAAGCCGCTTTGCGGCAATCAGATTTTTTTCGGCTTCGATAATCATGAAGCGTGCACTTTCAAAGAAGGATGCTGCTGAAATTTTCTGAGTGCTGTTATAAATTGATGATTCAAGAATATCCGCACTCCATGTTGTTAGAAAATTGTGCCATCCGGTGAAAACTTCGTCACTGTTATTGCTTTCTGCCGAGGTAAGTAATTCTTCATTAAAAGCATAAAGCAGTTTTGAGATATCATCATTCTTTATGAATTCATCAAAATGTTTATTTAGAATCTCAGGATTTTCGGGCTTGGTAAAAACAGTATTTTTAATAAGTTCAGGTTTTGAGTTTTGGCCTGTTATGAAGTCTTTTTGAGAGATATAATTCTTTAATATGCATCCGCATGAATTTCTCACGATAAGTTTTGCCGGTATCAAGCGGCGTTTTTCAACTGCTTCTCCTGATAGAATAGAATGTATTGCTTCAAGTGCGCTTTCTGCCATTTCCCTGTGCGGCTGCTGAACCGTTGTCAGGGGGACGGCATTGGATTGCGACTGATCCGTGTTGTCAAATCCGCTGAGAGAAATTTCGTGAGGAACTTTTATTCCGTGTTTCTTAAGTGCATCGTAAGCTCCCAGTGCGCTGTCATCATTTACTGCTATTATTGAATCGAAATCAATTTCTGATTTTATTACTTCTTCAACAGCTTCAATTGCCAGATCGTATCTATAAGATACATGGCGAATCAATTCATCATTAATCGGAATACCCCGCCTAAGCATTTCTTCTTTGAAAACAGAAAGACGCAAATGAGCTTCCTCGTTATTCTCGGGACCGGCAAGAAAAAGCACTTTGGCCGTGTCATGCTCGTCAAGCATGTGGTTAACGATTTGACGCATTCCTTCTTTGTTATCAAGAAGAATGGATACGGCATTTGCCAGTTCGACTCCGATGCTGACAACCGGTATGGGAGAAAATCGTTTAAGAAATTCCGATAATTTGTCTTTGCCGCAGCTTTGAGACAGAGATGCCGAGAGAACTATTAGTCCATCGATGCGTTGAGTTGATGCCAGATCGTATATTTTATTCCATTGCCGGTGCAGAATGCTTTCGTCAAGAAGGACTCCGCCGCAGAAGGTTATCATTTGAATATTTTTATTGCGGGCGGCATTAAACAGATGGCGCCACATGGTGTTATTGTAGGTGCCGGCTATATCAAAGGTTAGAAATCCAATTGTATGCTTGCCCGCTTTTGTTCTCACTCTTTGGTGCTCCGGAATAATCAAGTTTTCCCCCTGCTTATACGCATGAAGAAAACTGAAGCCTGGTAAAATCATTTCCTGAATGTATTATGAACTATTTTAACGAATGGGTCAATTATAATTCTAAAGTCCATTATAAAAGATACCCCGGTTTAAGAACCAACTTTACAATCCAAAAATATTTTAGAAAGAGACGGCGTATCATTTAAAAACACTTGACAAAAAGTATACTAATAGTATACCTGATAAACGAAAAGTAAAATAAATATAATAAAGGTGAAAAAATGAAGTCGAGACGCGAAAAGGAAAAAGAATCACGAAGGGAGCTTATTCTTGATGCGGCTGAAAAAGTGTTTATCGAAAGAGGATATGAATCGGCGACGATGGATGAAATTGCAGCTTCGGCAGAATTTACAAAAAAATCTGTTTATAGCTATTTCCCAACCAAGGATGAACTTTTTGCAGCTGTGATATTGAGAGCATCAGAAATCCTTTTCCGGATATTCAGCGAGGTATTTGTTAATAATAAGACCGGATTGGATAAAATCAGTGCAATCGGCGATGCATACGTTCATTTTTACCGTGAATATAATGCCGGCTTTAAAATTCTTTCGATGCGGCGCTTCGGCGGCGTCGAACATCCCGGTGAATACAGGGTAAAAATTGAGAAATACTGGTCGGAAGTTTTTTCGCTGATGTCAGACAGTTTTGTCGAGGGGCGTAAAGACGGAACTTTGAGAAAAGATATAGATCCGGTTACGGCGGCTTTATTTGTCATGAGTTCGTCAAACGGTGTTCTTGATTTTGTCGCATCATGCGGTGACTCACTTGAAAAGTATTACAAAGTGAATGCTGATGATTTTATCAAAACATCGATGAATATGATCGGTGATGCAATTATTTCTGAAAAAGTAAAAAAAGGAGGAAAAAAATGAAGATATTGGTTTTGCACGGGAGTCCGAAGGGAGAAGACAGTGTTACTATGCAGTATTCCAAATTTCTTATGAAGAAATTTCCGGAGCATGAATGGGGTGTCGAAAATGTCGGTTCGATGATTAATGTTATTGAAAAAGATTCAGCCCGTTTTGATTCGGTTATTGATTCTGTTCGGAGAGCGGATTTTATTATTTGGTCGTTTCCGGTCTATGTTCTGCTTGTTCCTTATCAGATAAAGCGTTTTATTGAACTGGTTTACGAAAGGAATTCCTTTGATGCATTTAATGGAAAGTATGCGGCAGCGATAATGACTTCTATTCATTATCAGGATCATATTGCCAAGAATTATATTCACGCAGTAAGCGAAGATTTGGGAATGAATTTCTGCGCTTCGTTTACTCCAGAGATGAATGATTTGATGAAGGAAAAAATAAGAAAAGGGATTGTTACTTTTGCGAAAAATATTTTCAGCGATTGCGAGTTGAAAAATCCTGTATCACGGGCATTTAACACACTGAAGGAAAACTCTTTTTCTTATAATTCAATTGGAGGACAAACTCCGGTAAGTGATTCAAACGCCCGTGTGCGTATTATCTATGATTCAACCGGTAACAATTCAGTAAAAGAGACAGCATTACAAATTGCTGCAAGATTTAGTAATGCTGTTGCAGGAGACCTTGCTGAAGTTAACATAAAAGGCGGCTGTCTGGGATGTCTCAGATGCGGATTAAAAAGCGAGTGCATTTACGACGGTTCGGATGATTACCGTGCGTTTCATCAGAAAATGATTCTGGACGCCGATATCGTATTTTTTGTCGGTGAGATACGCGACAGATACTTGTCTTCAAGATTCAAGATGTTCTTTGACCGCAGTTTTTACAGAAATCACATGCCGAGTTTGTCAGGGAAGCAGACAGCATGGGTTGTTGTTGGTGAACTCAGCGCAATTCCGAATATAAGGCAGTTCATTGAAGCATATTCAGAAGTATCTCAAGCAAATATTGCCGGAATTGTTTCTTCTGAATCAAATGATCCGCAGGCTTTTTCTAAGGATATTGATTTGCTTGTTAAACGCGCAGCTTTTTTTCATGAAGAGAAGTTTCTTGCGCCGGATACTTTTCTGGGTAACGGAGGCAGAAGAATTTTCCGTGACGAGATATGGGGCTTTATGCGGATTATTTTTTCCGCTGATTATAAGTTCTATAAAAAGAACAAGATGTTTGATTTTCCGACAAAAAAGCTTATCAATAAAACCGTTATACCTTTTGCTTCCAGACTCATGCGTATTCCTGCACTCAGAAACGGCATGAATAAAAATATGAAGAAGGGTATGATTGCCGGTCTTTCTAAAATTGTAAAAGAAGCATAATAGATTCTGCATTTCACTAAACTCTTGATTTTTAAGAGTTTAGTGAAATTGTATGATGTGCCTGTATTAATTAAATAAATTACAGGATTCTGTTATTTTAAGTCAAAGCCTGTGAATGAATAGAAAAACTTCATCCGTATAAATATTTGATGATATAAGCGAAAAGGGGAGCGAGAAGGGAAGTTATTATTCCTGTGACGCATAGAGCAAGTCCGCCGTAAGCGGCGTATGTTTCGCCTTTTTCAGCTATTGCCGCGGTTCCAAGTGCATGAGCTGCGCATCCAATAGCGAGTCCGCCGCCTTTATGGCTGTGCTCATTTATCAAACGTAAAAAGAAGAGTCCTCCGCCGGCGCCGATGATTCCGGTGATTACGACAAATCCTGCAGTAAGTGAGGGTTCTCCTCCGATTTTAGATGAGACTTCTATCGCTATTGCGCTTGTAACAGATTTGGGAAGAAGAGATATTACTGTAAGCGTATCGGCGCCGAGCAGAAGTGATATTCCGGAAACACTTAGAAGACCGGCAAGGCTTCCTGCCGTGAGAGAAATAAAAATAGCCATATGATTTTTTTTTATTTCTTCAAGTTCTTTGTAAAGAGGAAGAGCAAGAGCGATAACTGACGGCGCGAGAAAAAATGATATGATGTCCGTGTTGGATTTATAAGATGAATAATCTATTCCTGCGAGTTTGAGAAGTATTATCAGAACAGTTACAGAAAAAAGAACGGGATTAAAAAGAATGAATTTTGTTTTTGCGCTTAGATATTTGCCAAGAATAAAGAGTCCTATCGTAAGCGTCACCCAGAATAATTGACTGTCTATTATATAGTTCATTTCTTTCCGCGCGATAATTTTTTAAATGTCCACGATACTGTAATGATGACTATGAATGTGCTTATTGCGCATGAAGCACCGATCGGAAGAATTTCTTTTTTTAACACTTCAGAATAAAGTATTAATCCGACACCGGCAGGCACAAAAAAGAGAGCCATATTGTTTATAAGAAGATTAGAACCTTCGCGGATATCTTCCGGTTTAATAAGCTTGAATTCGAGTAATGCGGTTATTAAAACCAGGCCTATTATACTTCCGGGTAACGGAAGTTTCAACAGATCGGAAAGAGTATTTCCGGCCAGAAGAGCTGCGAATATTATGAATAAAGATTTCAGCATCATGAGTAATTATACGGATCAACTGCGTTCATGTCAACATGTGTTACATCACCGGTTGATGTATCGAGAATTGCGATTGTATTCTCTTCACCCTTGCGGAGTGAACCGGGATTGATTATTCTGGTGTTTTTTCTTTCATAGTTTTCAACGCAGTGAAGATGACCTTTGATGATATAATCGTATTTTTCAGAGTTAACAGCGTCGCGGAACATCGGAACATTATCACCGTGAAACAGAATGAATTTTTTGCCGTCAAATTCAAATTCTTTGGCACAGCATGCGGGTTCCAGTCCTAGAGACGCAAGCTTCTGATTCATTTCATCATTTGAGCAGTCATCGTTTCCAAGAACGATATACAGGTCAAATCCTCTGAAGAAGTCCAGCATCTGGGGAGATGAAAGATCTCCCGCGTGGATCAATGTATTAATCCTGCGGGAGCGCAGATACGAAACCGCTTTGATTATCATTTCAACATTGTTGTGCGTATCCGCGATTATCCCTATAAGCATATTTATCAGCTTTTAAGAAAGCCGGCTTCCCGTTTCAATCGAGTCATCTACAATGATGACGCTCGGGAGATCCTTTTTGGATTTTTTTGCTGCGAGAAGCATTCCCTCGCTTTTGTTGCCGAAAATTTCTGCAGGTTTCAAGTTCGCAACAACGATTATTTTTTTACCTTTTATATTTTCCGGAGTCATTTTTTCACCGATGCCGGCTATGATCTGACGTTTGTCAGAACCCGTATCTATTTGAAGTTTCAGAAGTTTTGCCGAGCCTTCGACTTTCTCCGCTGAAAGAACCTGTGCCACCTTGAGTTCAATTTTCGCAAAGTCTGTGATCTCGATTTTTTCCGAATCATTAGCTGCAGTTTTTGTTTCGGCAACTTCAGCCTTTGCCTGTTTTTCAATTTTAGGAAAAAGAATTCCAGGATTTTCGATCTTTGTTCCTGTTATTAAGTTATTCATAGAAGTTATTTTATCATAAGATGGCAGTTCTGCGCCGAGTGCTTTGAGTATTTTCGGTGCCGTATTGAAGCAGACCGGGGAAATGAGTGCCGTTACTGAAAAAATAGCTTCCGCGCAGTTTCTTAAAACAGATGCGAGCTCGTCAGTTTTATTTTCTTTAGCAAGAGTCCATGGTTTGTTCTGATCGATGTATTTGTTAAGAAAGCGTACGAATTCCCAGAGTGACTCGAGTGCGTTGCTGAACTGAAATTTATCCGTATTTTCTCTCATGCCGTTTTCAGCTTTATCAAGTAGATTCCTGATTTCATCAAGCCCCGCGATATTTGCTGTGCGATCGGGTATTTTGCCTTCAAAATATTTTTCTATCATGTTGAAAGCGCGGTTAATCAGATTGCCGAGGTCATTCGCAAGATCATAATTTATTCTGTCGATTACTGCATCGTCTGTAAACTTAGCATCCTGTCCGAAAGTCATTTCCCTGAGGAAGAAATAGCGCGACTGGTCATTTCCGTATTTCTCGAGAAGATCATTCGGTCTCACGACATTGCCGAGAGTTTTGCTCATCTTAGCTTCGGCCATATTCCAGTATCCGTGAACATTCAGGTGATAATATGGTTCGATTCCGGCGGCTTTGAGCATTGTCGGCCAGAAAACCCCGTGAGGCTTAAGTATGTCTTTTGCGATGATGTGATTAACTACAGGCCAGTATTTTTTAAATTTTTCGCCGTCAGGATATTCTATGGCGCTTATATAGTTTATAAGGGCGTCAAACCAGACATAAGTAACATACTTGTCGTCAAACGGAAGTTGTATTCCCCACGAAAGACGCGACTTTGGTCTTGATATGCAAAGATCTTCCAATTCCTCATTTTTAATTAAAGCAAGTACTTCATTTCTATAGCGTTCCGGCCTGATGAAATCAGGATTTTTTTCGATATGATCAACAAGCCACGACTGGTATTTTTTCATTTTGAAGAAATAATTATGCTCTTCAATCCACTGAACGGGTTTTCCGTGTTCGGGGCATTTGCCGTCTATGATGTCTTTGTCGGTGAGAAATCTTTCGCATCCGTAGCAGTAATTTCCGCCGTAGCTGCCGTAATAAATGTCGCCTGTATCAAAAACTTTCTGCAACACGCTTTGAACAACCTTCTTGTGGCGTTCTTCGGTAGTGCGGATGAAGTCGTCGTATTCTATGCCGAGAAGTTTCCATGCTGATTTGAATTTAGCGCTTATATCGTCGGTATATGATTTAACATCTGTTTTCTTTTCATCGGCGGCTTTCTGAATTTTATCGCCGTGTTCATCCGTGCCGGTTAGAAAATACGTGTCAAAACCGCGGAGCTTGTAATGACGTTTGAGAAAATCCGCGACGATTGTGCTGTATGCGTGGCCTATGTGAGGTTCCGCATTGACGTAATAAATCGGTGTTGTTATATAAAACTTTTTTTCCATGATGTCCTTCTGTAAATATTAATCTTCTTCTTTTTCTTCATCTGTGTGATTCATCAACCGTTCAATTACCGGCATTGAAACCGAGAAATTGATACCGTCTGAAGTGATGTCATTTTTCTGAATATGAAGATATGCATCCATGTATTTTAGTCTGATAGTCTGTTTGAGAGTATCAACTGAATCTACATAGCATTTATTATCGCCGATGCGTATTTCGGTTCCCTGCTGCGGCAGACCCATATTCAGATCGCAGTATACTTCATATTCATAATCAAGACAGCAGAGCAGTCTTCCGCAGCATCCTGATATTTTCTGACTGTTGAGATTCAGATTCTGCTCTTTTGCCATTTTAATTGATACAGGGGAAAATACTCCGCGCATTTTTGTACAGCAGAGCGACTGACCGCAGGTTCCGTGACCGCCTATAATACGTGACTTGTCGCGTACGCCTATCTGACGCATTTCGATACGTGTTTTGAAAATTCCGGCAAGGTCGCGGACAAGTTCGCGGAAATCGACTCTGTTCTCTGCAACGAAATAAAATATAATTTTCGATTTGTCGAAAATTGCCTTAACGTTGACGAGCGTCATATCGAGATTCTTTTCTTTTGCTTTCAGTTTGCACTCTTCAAAAGATCTTTTTTCGAGATCAAGAAGAGAATTGGCCTGAGCAATATCCTCATCAGAAGCCAGCCTTAGAATTTTTCCGCGGGCCTCGCATTCCTGGCTTTTACATGCAGGAATACCCGACAAGACGTAACCTATGTCGACACCGTGTTCGGTTTCTGCAATGCATGCCGAACCCGGATTGATAAAGATATTATTCGAGTCAAGATTGTATATGGCACAGTTGTTGCGCATTTTTACGCTGGTAAATTCCATTTAAACCTCATATTAGTTTCTCCGCGAGTAAGTTATAAGAAAGAGCTTTTACCGAAAAAGCCGGATTCAGGTTCCGTGCAGAGCCTTTTTTCGCGGAGAGAAGCATTTTGATAATGTTGTGAAGCGTTTTATCCGCGTCAATATATAAATCGTTCAAAAAAGAGCTGAAGGTCACTTTTCCTGTAAGTTTGTTTTTCAGAAGAAATGAATAAATATTTACGGCTCCGTCAATCAAACCGTAGCCGTCTTTTCCCGACATTGCGGAAAGAGAGGACGGTTCTATGAAAGAATTTGAAAGATATGCTTTTCGTATTCCAGCTGCGAAATTCTTAAGTTCTTCTCTTGTTTTTTCTGATGAAAACCTGATTGCATTTTCCATTGATCCGCCCGAAGCCGCGGCAATAAAATCTTTTTCTGCTTCCGGCATATCTCCAAGCAGTTTCTTAATTGAATCAAAGGGAAGGGGAGAGAACCTGATTACTGATGAACGTGAAAGTATTGTTCTTAGAATTCTTGATTCGGAAGAAGTCGTCATAATTATCAGAGTATTTTCAGAGGGTTCTTCAATTGTTTTTAAGAGAGCATTCATTCCGGCTGTTTTCGCACAGTCGATTTCTTTTATTAAAACGGCGCGTTTTCCTCCGAAAGGTTTTTCGCTTAATGAACTTAGAAGCGCTCTAACGCTTCCTTCTTCTTTTTTATCTTTGTCGCCGATAGGTATCGAGCCTTTTTCATCGGGTTCGAGAATCAGAAAATCAGGGTGCGAAAAAGAAAATACCTGACGGCACGAACGGCATTTTCCGCATGGAGAGTTTGCATCGGCGCATAAAAACGCTGCAATAGATTCAACTGCGACTGCGCTTTTTCCTATTCCGTTGACACCCGTGAAAAGCAGAGCATGCGGCCGTGACGGTGACGCTATTATTTTTTTGATATAATTCTTCTGCTTTTGGTGGCCTTCTATTTGGGGTATCATAATCACTTTGTATAATCGAGAATAAGACCGCGGATTTCATCAAGCTCTTTGAGGAGATTGAAAGCCTTGTTGCCGCGTGAAATCTGCTGTGAGATTTCGAGAAGTTTTTCATTGATTTTTTTTGTAATAAGAAAGGGAGCCTTGGTTGACTTAAGTCTTGAAAGCTCCTTCGATTCAAAAGAGCTGTCGCTTATGAACGTAAGAAGTTTCTGAACAAGAGCCTTGTAGTTTGCCAGCTCTTCAAGATCGCGTTTTTCGAGAAAGCGTTTTTCCTGATCATGAAGATCGTCCATCATATCCTGAAAATCGCGCATGTTTTTTTCACTGACGGCGTTTGAAAGCTCTGCTGAGAAAGATGCATCGGTTTTTTTTGCCGATGAAGCGCCTGAACCGCTTTTGATTCTCGCCGAGTCAGCCGATTTGAATTGATTTACTCTCAGCATATTATACCGGATGTTCTTTGTTGATTACACAGCTTCCGTCGAATTTGACTCCGTCTTCCATTATGATTGAAGGAGTGATGATATTTCCCTTAACATCACCGGATGCCAGAAGTACGACTCTTTCGCTTGCGAGAATGTTTCCCTTGACGGTTCCGCCCACTATGACAACTCGAGCCTGAATGTCGGTAAGCGCTTCGCCGTACTGACCGATCAGAACCTTTCCTTCAGTCTGAATAGTTCCCGTAAATTTGCCGTCAATTCGCAAAAGCCCGTTTATCTTGAATTCGCCTTTGAATTCACTGCCTTCACCGATGATGCTGTTTACTATATGATCTTCATTAAGCCTGTTCTGTCGTGTCATGTTTCCTGCCGGTGTCAGTTTCTAAACAAGTTTATTATTTGACGATTATTATTGTAAAGGATTTTTCTTGTCCGATAATATAACATGAAAACATTTAGATTATTAACAGCACTGCTTTTTGTTATTTTTTCGGGTTTGGCGGTATTTTGGATATATTCATCCGGAAAACCGGGCGGTGAATACTCGGAATCGTACAAAGAGCGTGAAAAAGAGAAAATTGACCGGTTATTTGCGGTTCCCATTCTTCTATATCATAATATTGACGGAAAGGGGCCGTTTTCAGTTACTTCGGAACAACTGAGAGAGCATTTCCGTCTTATAAGGGAGAGCGGGGTTGATGTAGTTTCCCTTCGTGATCTTGTAAGCCGGATAGAAAGCCGGACTCCGTACCAGCGAAAATCCGCCGTAATAACGTTTGATGATGGATACAAGTCGATGTATGAAAAACTTATTCCGATTGCAAAAGAATTCGGTTATCCTATAACGCTTTTTATCTATATCGATTTTGTTCATCCTTCTTCAAAAAACCTTATCAACTGGGAAGAAATCCGCGAACTCGAAAGATCCGGAATCGATGTCGAATCACACACTTATTCGCATGCCGATCTTGTTAAGATATTGTCTTCCGATAATCCTGATTCGTTTCATAAATTATTTAAGGAAATGTATCTTTCAAGAAGAATCATTTCTCTTGAAACGGGAGATAAATGCGAGTTTATTGCTTTTCCATACGGGAACTATAATTCTTATCTGGTTAATATGGCGCGTCTTGCCGGATATAAGAGAGCGTTTACCACTGAATACGGAATGAATCCCGTAACAAGGGATAATTTCTGTTTAAGGAGACATCATGTGAAAAGCAGTTATTCGGCCAAACAGATTCTTTCGATTCTAAATCAAAGTGTTCCGTGAGAATTTATAAGTTGATTTCTTTGAGATGTAAGGCAATAAAATGCTTTACAATAATATAAAGGGATTATTACTATAGTTTATTCGGTTTTCGAACCAATTTTAAATGACAAAATTAAGGAGACTAAAATGAAAAAAGCATTAGTATGCTTGGTTCTATTGACAGTTGTTGCTGTTGCCGCTGCTTGTGAAACTGCACAGCCTAAGACTGCTCTAGGAGTTCTTTCTACAATCGTTGTAGATCCTTCATCTGCACAGATTGAAAAAGGAAATGTTTTCTCTTTTACAGCTAAAGGTCTTGATTCTGCAGGTAATCCTGTTGTTATCAATCCTACATGGTCTGTTGACAAAAAATTCGCAGGTATCATAACTCTTGTTAATCCAGTAGGTCCTAAAGCTGCTGTTAGAGCTAAAGCTGAAGGTGCTGCTGAGCTTGTTGTTTCTCAGGGAGACATCAAAACTGTAGTTAATATCGACGTTGCAGGTCCGGACAAGTTTACTTCAAGAACTTCTAAGTAATCAACGATAATCCCGGGGAGCTCTTGCAGCTCCCCGAATTCCATTTCTAAAGATCTTTAAATGAAAAAATTATTATTATGTGCTGTTACAGGCTTCTTCTGCCTGGCGTTTTCTTACGTCCGTGCGGATATTGAAGCAGAAGCCGCGTCTCCTGTATTTTTTACGGAAATATGGGGATATCTGATGAGCGGTGAAGAAAAATATTTTACTAAAAATTCTCCGGTTACGGATATTGGATATTTTTCCGCAAAGGTTTCTTTGGACGGGAGTCTTCGTGGCGTTCCTGATGTCGGAGCGATAAGTCATTTCGGCAGAAGAGTTCATCTTGTTATAGCCGAAACTTCGGATTATTCGCTGACCCACTTTGTTCTGCGTCCGGATCTTCCCTTCAGAGCCGAACTTTTAGAAAGCATTGCCGTCAAGTCGAAGCCGTTTGCGGGGGTTCAGATTGATTTTGAGGCTGTGCGTCCGGCAGACAGGGATAATTTCATTTCTTTTCTTTATGAGCTGAAGGCTAAAATTAAAGATAAGACTTTGAGTGTTGCTCTTCCTGCGAGAAGAAAAAAAGTGGATGATGCATATGATTATGAAAAAATATCGAAATCAGTAGACCGCATCATTATTATGGCTTATGACGAGCACTGGAGCACGAGTAAACCCGGACCTGTTGCATCAAACGCATGGTGCCGGGAAGTATCGTCTTATGCCGCGAAACATATACCTCGAGAAAAGCTCGTAATGGGAATTCCGTTCTACGGAAGGGCGTGGATTGATAAGAATCCGGCTAAGGCTTACATCAACCGCGGAGTTGCAAATCTCATAAAGTTGAAAAATCTTTCAATAAGCAGGACTGAAGACGGAATTCCGAATGTCAGGTATACCGAAACTGTTGAGGTGTCGCTTTATTATGATGACGAGGAATCACTTCGGAAAAAATTCGGCATATATAAAAATGCGGGGGCCGCGAAGATTGCTTTCTGGCGCATAGGTCAGGAGAATCCGGAAATCTGGCAAAAAATTTCTTCAGAAGAAAAATAATTTAATCCGACGGTTGACGTTTCTGCAGTCAATTGTATATTAATTGCAGAAGCGCACTGCGAGGTTTAAATGTCAGTATCCCCTGCTTCAGTGCGGAAGAGACACGGCATAGATGCCTAACGTACCTTGAGTACTTATTTCAGTCCTTCCGCACTCTTCAAATGAAAACCATATTGTTTCTTGACAAAAGTATATGCGGTTCATAATTGCACGCGGCGGTGCAATTATGAAGAAAAATTTTGCCGAGTATTCGGCCTTTTTTATATTTAAGGCGGTTGTGTTTCCGCTTTCATGGTTTATTCCTCTATTTCTTGAGCAGAAAGGTATTACCGGAATCTATACGGGGATATTGATGGCGGAGGTTCCGCTTGTAAGCTTTCTTCTTGCTTTTCCTTCAGGTATAATTAATGACAGGGTAGAATCAAGAAAACTCATTCTATTTGCGTTTCTTCTTCTGTCGGGTTTTGCCGCGGCGCTCAGTTTCGGCTCAAGCTTTGCGGTGCTTATTCCCGTATTCGCGCTTTTCGCTTGCGGAAAAAGTCTATTTCAGTCAAGCTTCGATTCACTTTTCATAAAGCGTCTTCTCGGTGAACATTCTGAAAAGCATCTTGTAAAATATTTGTTTGTGACTGCAGCGGCCGGATTTATCGGATTGGCCTCGGTTTTTCTTTTTCAGATTATTTACGGCGAAAATTCCAATTTTAAGCTGATGACGATTGCAGCATGCGTGATTTTCGCAGTTTCATCTTTGATAGCGTTCAAGCTTAAAAAAACACATACGGCAAAAGTTCCTCTGCGCGAATACGGAAAGACGAAAACAGGCAAGGGTATAATTGTTTTCTGTATAATTCTATTTCTCTTTTCATCGCACTGGGGAGCCGAAGAAACATGCTACGCGTTGTTTCTTAAGCATTATTTACACGCCGGAATGGTGGATACAACAGTATACATGATGTGCGAGTTTTTAGCGTTTCCGGCAGCTGCATTTTTCTTTGCCGGAATAATAGAGAAGGGCAAGATGTCGCTTCTGACATTATTTATGATCGGCGTATTTTTTTCAGGATTAACGATGATACTGAAAGTAAATCCGAACTATTATTTTTCATTAGCGATGAGAATGATTCACGGCGCGAGCGACGGAATGGTTTTGCTTGTAACACTTCACGGACTCGGTTCGCTTTTTGATAAGAAGAAGCTCGGCGGAAACATGGGGATATGGGGAATATCGCAAGTCGCTGGAAGCCTCTTCGGAATGATGATATATCCGAAAATAGGTCATTCACTCGGATATCAGTATTCGTTTATCATAAGCGGAATATCATTAATCATTACCGCGATGCTGATTTTACTTTCCGCATGGATGCGGAAAGATAGCCCGCGAGGTGGTTGAAGACCACAGCGGGAAAACGCAAGCATTACCTTGGAGTTTGAGGTGTTAAGTTAATTTCAAGTTATAATCGAAGCGAATAGGATGTTCGCTGAGAAAAACTTATAACGTAATGATTCCAAAAATAAATCCGCATGGAAGCCGCTCCTGTCGAGACGCTTTTAAACCGGCTTCCTGCCGGATTTGTAGCGTCTCGGTTGTCGGGATCGTTCCGACTGCCTGCGAGTTTAGCGTACTCTATAAGACTTCGCCTTGTAGCACCTTCCAGTGATTGCATAACACCATGCAATCACTGATCCCATCAGCTTCCAGCATGTTTCTTTTTTTTCTGCTCATACAATCGGCTGTCGGCTATCTGCATATATTCTTCGATACTTAGCGATTCGTTAACCGGGCATATAACATGACCGATGCTTATAGTCAGTTGATATTCCTTTTGTTTTCCTGCGCATTTTTGTTTTAAAAAATCATTTATACGGGCCTGAGATCTTGGAAGAAGTTCTTCTTTCATGTTTGTCGCGAAAACTGTAAATTCGTCTCCGCCGAGACGCGCAACTACATCATTGGAACGGAATGTCTTCTTCAAAGCTTCGGAAACTGTTTTTATCGCCCAGTCGCCTTCATCATGTCCGTAAGTGTCGTTGATTTTCTTGAGTTTATCGAGATCTGCGAATATCAGCATCGAAGACTGTCCCATTTGGCGCGCGAGAAAGGATGAATGTTCTGCCATTTTCATAAAACCGCGTCTGTTGAATAATCCCGTCAATTCATCCGTTATTGAAAGCTGACTAAGCTGTGCATTAAAAATTTCAAGATCGCGCATAGCCTGACGGAGCCCCTGTTCGGCTTTATCTTTCGCGTCATATAGAAATATACGTTTTAAAACTCCTGATATCTGGGTTGTCAGACTTTCGTATATGAATCCGCTTTGAAGCGAAAGTTCGTAGGCAATAATTCCGTAATGATTTTCACGGAAAAACAGGGGATAAATGACAAAAGCTCTGCTTCTGTCATTTTCGGATCTGCCTGGTGATGAAATCCACTTTAATGCCCCGCTGTCATTAAGTTCAAGTGTATTCATTTCACTGCTGTCGCACATAGAGGCCACGCATTTCAGATCCGGGAGTTCTGACCATTCGTCATCGCGCTTCTGTTCCCAATCGGTTTTATATTTTGACAGCATGAATGTATTGATTCCCACGCTTGGAAGCTTTCTTACGAGAATTTGTATGAGAGAATTCAAATCGACTACAGAAGAGATATCATATTCTAAATCATGAATGCGTTCAATTATTCTTTCAAATTCGAAATGATTCGCGACGCGCATGTTGAGCGCGGAATCAAGGGTTAAAACCGCGCATGCACGCAGAAGAAATCTGAACTGATCAAGCATAATATCTGTTGCACGTGAGGAATTTACTAACTCAGATAGAATTGAAAGCGGAATCTCCCAATGTTCCGGCGGAAGTTCTTGTGAAGCTTCTTCCATCAGTATTCGGCTGAAAAAATTGAAAAAGGAATAAATGTCTTTTTCTTCGGCTGTTTCGTTTTCATTGCCGGATGATAAAGAAATAATCTTGCGAATTACCTGTTCGACATTGGTACGCCTTGTGTTTTTATCGGAATAGTTTTCAAAATGATATTTATCAAGAATCTTGAGAACCTGACTGCAAACATCTTCTTTATCATCTTTGATGAATTGGTTTTTTCTTATACTTACAACGTCATTTACGCAATGAGCAATGCATCCGCATGATGATCTGATTACGGCGTGTGTCGGAAGAATGGTTTCAAAAGGGCTTTCCTTTCCCTGCGCAAGTTCAACAGCCAGATTTACCGCGCGGTCTATCATTTCCGCAAGGGGCTGTGATACTGTGGTTATCGGAACAGACTGCGATGCAGCCTCATGTATATCATCAAATCCAGTAATAGATGTATCTCCGGGAATATCTATGCCTTTTTCTCTGAGAAGCCTCATGCCATGTATTGCCATTTCATCGTTTGCAAACATAAATACTTCAGGAAGAAGATCGTTTGAATTTAGTATTTTCTCAATCGCGGGAGCTACACTGTGAGAAGTGAAATCTCCGTTGCCAATTAGTCTTTCATCAAAAGGAATTCCGTTTGCTTCTAACTCTAACTTGTATGCCTGATATCTTTCGTCGGCTTCCCAATTATTTTCAGGCCCTTTTATAAATGCGATTCTTTTTGCACCGTGAACTTCAATTTGATGTCTTACAAGATCTCTTATTCCGGACCGGTTGTCTATGAGAATGCTGGGGGTATTTTCAATCCTTGCTCCGACACTGATAATTGGAAGATCTGAAAATCTCATGCGGAATTTGTTTAACTCTTCTTTGTCAACGTAATTGCTGATAAGTGTTGTAATCAGAATGAGTGAATCAATATTTTCAAGATTCATCAAACTGAAGATGCTGTTATACTGATAATCATATCCATGGGGAGAATTCAGATTGCGTCCTGGAAATACTATTAGATCCGCATCTCTTTGTTTTGCGGAAATCAGCGCTCCCTGCCACAATTTTACACCGTACCCGTATTCCAGTCTCGCAGTTTGGAGGCCGATTCTGAGTCTTTTCATGTTGATCTCCGCCGGTTACTTAATATTTCATTTATAATAAAAAAAATCAATCATTTTCTCTTTGTTTTTATGCTGTTTGCAGAACTTTATAAGATTTTAGTTTTTAGATGAATTGCTGAAGTGAAATTGAAGCTTCTCTATGCATGTCGTGTGATTCAATTTCCATTTATTGTTTCGGTCTTGAAGCGGAGCTCTGTTATTGGAGAAGTAAAAATAATAAACTTCGAAAAATATGTAATGCAAAAATGTTTTGTAACGCAAAAATATCTTGCAGATAATTATTTATTTGCTAAGCTGACAGTATGAAAAGCGTAGTTGCACTTTCAAGGCTTGATACATATAATCTTAAAGATGTTAAAGAAGCTCTTAATAAAACATTTACTCTTGCCGGGGGCATTGATTCTTTAAAGACAAAAGGAAGAAGAGTTCTTCTTAAACCGAATATGCTGATGGGAGCGCATCCGGATGAAGCGGTGACGACGCATCCGGCGGTATTTGAGGCTGCTGCTTCTCTTTTTCTGGATCATGGTTTTATCGTTTCGGCCGGAGATTCTCCGGCTGTTGAATCTGTTTACAGTGTTGCGGAAAAATGCGGAATTGCACAAGCCGCACGAAGACTCGGCGTTCAAATTGTAGATTTCAAGGACACTGTTTCTGCCGAAGCGCCCAACGGCAAAGTCACAAGAAAATTTAATATAGCAAAAGCGGTTTTAGATAATGATATAATCGTTTCTATGGCAAAGCTTAAGACTCATCAGCAGATGTACTATACAGGTGTCATTAAAAACATTTTCGGTGTTATCAGCGGTCTTGAAAAATCTAAATTTCATTTTCGTTTCGTTGAGAGAAAATATTTCGCCGGAATGATCGTTGATCTTCATGATCTGGTTGCTCCGTCATTTGCCATTATGGATGCTGTTGTATCGATGGAAGGTGACGGCCCGAGAAACGGTTCGCCTGTCAGCACGAATTTTATCGGTGCATCATTCGATCCGCTGGCACTGGACTGCGTCTGTTCGGAAATTATCGGCTACAAATCAAATGATATTCCGATTCTATATGAGGCTAAAAAGCGCCGTGAGAGTTTTGAAGTCGAAGTATCCGGTGATGAAGCAGTATCATTAAAACCTTCATCTTTTAAACTAGTTGAAAAAGTTACGGATATCGCTTTTCTGAGGAAAATTCTTAACCGCAGAATTTATAATCTCATCCGTAATGTTTTTATACCGGCTCCTTCAATAGGAGAAAAATGCGTTTTGTGCATGAAGTGTTTTTCGATATGTTCGCCTCAGGCTATTTCCGTAAAACAGTCCAAAGAAGGCAGGCATTTGAAGATTGATTTGTCCAAGTGCATCCGTTGTTACTGCTGTCATGAAGTCTGTGCATTTGAAGCGATGAACATAAAACGTCACTTCAAATTCTGATTTTGTTAAGATTATGTTTAGTCTTAATTTTAAATTTATACCCGCCTTATTCTATTGATTTGACATTTTCTGCGCTAAAGCTCTACAATAAACACGACTTTTTCAATCGGGGAACTTATGAAAAGTAAAGGTATGCGGATCGGAATTCTGACAGCTGGTGGGGATTGTCCGGGGCTTAATGCTGCTATACGGGGTGTCGGAAAAAGCGCCATCGTCGAATACGGCATGGAAGTTATCGGAATCTGTTCAGGTTTCAGGGGTCTAATCGACCGGGAATATGTTACTCTTACGGAAAATCTTCTTTCGGGGATTCTGACTGAGGGCGGTACTATTCTGCGTACTTCAAGGGAAAAACCATTCAAAAACGACAACGGCACTCTCGATAAGGTGCAGACTATCAAGGAAAATTACAAAGAGCTTGGTCTTGATTGTCTGATATGCCTCGGCGGTAACGGAACCATGAAAACGGCCTATCAGCTTCACAAGGAAGGTCTCAATATCATAGGGGTTCCTAAGACTATTGATAATGATGTCTGGGGCACGGACGTATCTTTCGGATTTTATTCAGCTGTTAACATCGCGACTGAAGCGATTGACAGAATTCATACAACGGCCAATTCGCATAAACGCATCATGGTAATTGAAGTGATGGGGCATCATGCCGGATGGCTTGCTCTATATTCCGGTATTGCCGGAGGCGGTGATGTTATTCTGATTCCGGAAATACCATACACCATGGAATCCATCTGCAGTGTTCTTACCAAAAGATATGATGAGCGTAAGCCGTATTCTATTGTGGTTGTTGCCGAAGGGATTGATACACCTAAGCCGAAAAAATCGAAAGGTCATTATATTGCAAAAAAAATAATGGAATATACCGGTCTTGAAACACGCGAGACCATTCTTGGATATATTCAGCGCGGAGGATCTCCTTCTCCAATGGACCGTGTAATATCCACGCGCCTCGGAGCTCATGCCGCGGAATTGGCTCATTCCGGAAAATTCGGTTTCATGACATCTCTTCGTGACACTGATACGGTTGCGGTTCCGCTCAAGGAAGTTGCCGGAAAAATTAAAACCGTTCAGAAAGATGATCCGCTTGTCAAGGAAGCGCGTCTTCTCGGAACAAGTTTCGGAGACTGATATGAAAAGAATTATTCTTGTGCGACATGGAAAGGCCGTTAAGAATTCTGATGAAACCGATTACGCACGTTTGCTTTCGACTTCAGGAAGAAAAAATATCTATTTGCTTGCGGAAAACCTAAAAAAGGATCAGTCATGTACTATTGACGGATTTTATTCGAGTATAGCTTTGCGTGCGTTTGAGAGTGCGGTTATAATTGCGGAAGAGTCGGGATTTTCACGTGATAATGTTCAGATAAATGAAAGCCTTTATTCTCAGGATATGGAAGCGGTTCTGCACTGCATTGAAACTATTTCAGAAAGATACAATAATGTATGCATTGTCGGGCATAATCCGCTTCTTGAAAAACTTGCATCATATTTCTATAGAGAATTTGTCTTTTCTCTTCCGACGGCTTCATGCGTCATGTTTGAATTTGATACCGAAAAATTCGTGGACATCAAAGAAAACAGCGGGCACTTTGTATTTTATAAATTTATAAACGATGATCTTGACAAGTTCGGCAAAAATATAATACGCAGTCTGAGGGATGAATCAGCCCAGATGATTGATTCCTTTTTTGAAAATTCAAGAAATATTTCGGCGGATGATCTTTCTCTCAAGGCCGGTAAAATAGCCCGGAAGATTCTTGATTCTTCAAGTGTCGTGACAGTTCGAAGCATTGAGCTATTAAAGAAATCACTTTTGCTTACGGAAAAAAAAGAAAGAGAAAAGGAAGAGCGTGAGAAAGACAAGGTCATGAAAAAAATGGCAAAGATAGAAGAGAAGATGAATGAGAAGATTGTGAAAATGAAAAATAAAAAAGAAATTCTTCAGCGTCTGCTTGAAGAAAAAAAGCTAAACAATTAAGAACCGTCTTCAAAAGGAAAAATGCCTTGAAGGATTATAGACCGAAGGAAATCAGCTGGATATCATTTAATGCAAGAGTTCTTCAGGAGGCGAATGATCCTGCAGTTCCACTTATGCAGAGAATCAAATTTCTTGGAATATATTCTTCAAATCTCGATGAATTTTTTGAAATCAAGGTCGCGACTCTTAACAGGTTTGCGCCTCTAGGCAAAAAGGCTTATCCTCTTATAGGCGGTGATCCGAAGAAGATACTTGCAGAGATCCAGGATATAATGTGGACGCGGCATCTGGAATTCGATACATGCTTTTCAAACATCATAACAGAGCTTGAAAAACGTAATGTCTTTTTCATGAATGAAAATAATCTTAATGAGGAACAGAAGCGGTTTATCAGGGTTTTTTTCAATGAAACCGTCAGACCCAAGATCTTTCCTGTGATGCTAGGCAAGAACATAGTTCTGCCGCCACTTCGCGACAGATCGGTTTACCTCATGGTAAAACTTTCAAATTCAATCGAAAAGAAAGACCAATACAGTCTCATCGAAGTGCCGTCAGGGCTCATTCCGCGTTTTATCGTTCTGCCTCGGGACGGTGAAAAGAAATGTGTTATTTTTCTTGATGATGTCATTCGTTTCGGTTTGAGCGATATTTTCTCGCCGTTCGGATATGATACATTTGAAGCCTATGATATCAAAATGACGCGTGATGCAGAGCTTGATCTCGGCGATGATCTGGGAGAGTCACTGCTTAATAAAGTCAGCAAGTCATTGAAGAAGAGACATTCCGGAGCACCGGTGCGCATCAGTTATGATTCCACCGTTCCGGAAGAAATGCTTTCATATTTTCTCAAAAAAATGAATCTCAAACGCAATGAAACGTTTGTACCCGGCGGAAGATATCACAACTTCAAGGATTTCATGCGTTTTCCGAATATTCTTCCTTCTGAAGATTCCGATATCAGGCGTGAGCCGATAATCCATAGGGAATTGCTTTCGGAATCAAGCATAATATCCGTAATACGTAAGCGCGACGTAATGCTTCATTTTCCGTATAATTCATTCAACATGATTATAGATCTGCTGCGTGAAGCATCTATGGATACTAACGTATCCGAAATAAAGATAACTCTCTACAGGGTAGCCAAGGATTCGAGTATCGCGAACGCTCTCATCAATGCGAGCAAAAACGGAAAGAAAGTTACGGTTCTCATGGAGATTCAGGCGCGCTTTGACGAGGACAATAATATTTACTGGGCAAACCTAATGAAAGAAGAGGGTGTTAAGGTAATTCTTGGTATTGCAGGCCTTAAGGTTCATTCCAAACTCTGCATGATTACCAGACGCGAGAATAATGCATTTAAAAATTACTGCATAATAGGTACGGGCAATTTCAATGAAGAAACTGCCCGTCAATATACCGATCACTATCTTCTTACATCGGATAAGAGAATAACTTCCGAGATATCGGAGCTCTTTAATTTTTTTGTAATGAATTTCAGGCATCATTCTTACCGCAATTTGCTGGTAGCTCCTTTTAACTTGCGTGATGAATTAAAGCGACTTATCAAGAATGAGATACGTAATGCGGAAAGCGGCGTTGATGCTGAAATATTTATCAAGGTAAATAATCTCGTTGACCGTGAAATGATAAAACATATCCGGCGTGCGGCTGAATCCGGAGTCAGAGTACGGCTTCTCATCCGCGGCATGTTCTCACTTGTACTTAACAGTTCTACTGTAAATATTGAAGCAAGAGGTCTTATTGACCGGTATCTTGAACATTCGCGTGTCTATTTTTTTGCAAACGGCGGAAATGAGCTTTGTTATATTTCTTCAGCAGATCTGATGAGCAGAAATCTTGATAATAGAATTGAGGTAGCTGTTCCTATTTATGATAGTTCCATAAGAAATGAACTTCGTGAAATTCTTGAGATATCATGGAAGGATAATGTTAAGTCGAGAATTCTCGACGAATCGCTTTCAAACAAGTATTACCGCGGCGGAGAGGTTATCACACGTTCTCAGGATGAAATATACGGATATTTGAAAGAAAAACACGGGAGCTGATTATTCGCCCATGAAGCCTTCGAGGTTGCGGCGGTTAGGGGATGCATTCAGTTTTCTGAGAGCCTTTTTTTCGATCTGGCGTATACGTTCCTTCGAGAGACCATATTTGTCTCCTATCTGCTGAAGCGACATCGGTTTATGTTCATCGAGACCGAAACGCATTTTGATGATTTCTCTTTCTGATTTGGTAAGTGTTTCGAGAATGTTTTTTATTTCGTTGGATAATGTCTGATTTAAAACTTCTTTATCCGGAGAATCTCCCCGGTCATCTTCTATCATGTTGACGATCGGTGTATCGTCAGAGTCGCTCATGGCCGCATCAAGAGAAACGAATTCCTGAGGTATATTTTTCAGGTAGCTGAGCTGGTCATTGTTCATGTCGAGGCCTTCGGATATCTCCTCGGCAGTAGGTTCCCTGTGAAGTTTAGATTCGAGCGATTTATGAACTTTTTCGACTTTTTGAAGATCGGCGCTTCTATTGAGCGGAATTCTTATCAGCGAAGTTTTCTGCGAAATCGCAAGCATTATGGCCTGCCGTATCCACCACACTGCATATGATATGAAATGAAAACCTTTGTCCGGATCGAATTTCTCAGCGGCCTTGATAAGACCCATGTTGCCTTCGTTGATGAGATCTAGCAGCGATATTCCGTTGGTCTGATATTTTTTTGCTATAGAAACGACAAATCTCAGATTTGATTTTACCAGAACGTTTTTGGCTTCAGGATCTCCGTTTTTTGCCAAACGGGCATAGAGGTCTTCTTCCTCTCTGGTCAGCATCGGAATCTTGTTGATTCTGTCAAGATACCAAGTTAGAGACGAATCTGTTGTATCACGGCTTTTTTGAAGACTGCTGTTCTTCATAATGACAATCATCTCCTGAGATACCTCTTTTTTCAATTAAAAATATTATATAAACGTCAGTTTCATGAAAAACTGTATTTTTCGGCACATAACTACAGTTTTCATGTAGTAAACCCCTCGAAATACAGAATGTTCTAAAAAAACAGGAAAAATATAAAAATATAATAAAAAATACCAACCGGACGGATTTTAATTGACAGTTTTACTATATCGCTTATTATGTCCTCATTGATAGCCGATTGTTCCGGTGCGTTATAATCCCCTTTCTAATAGCGCCGGGACATCGGATCGGCTGTTACATCTTCACCCTTCTTAATATTTTGTTGGCGGGCTTCGGCTCGCTTTTTTTATCTTCTGGGTGAATTGATTAATGAATTGACTAATAAGAAAATATGGCTTTAGATTGCATTATGAAAGAGATCAGTGATTTTAATGAACTTGTTCCCTACGAATACAGACGCAAGCTTAACGAACAAAAAAACCGCGTCATAGTTGAAGCATCCTACGACAAAAACGGCAGAATTATCGGCCCGTATATTTTTGTGGTGGGGCTGGGCGAAATTCATTATAAGGATTTTAAAGCGCGAATCGAAAAGATGATTCATTCTTTTGAATGGATGAAAAAACGTCACATTAAATTCATAATGAATGAATTAATAATAAATACTCAGTTTTCCATGCTTCGCCAGCTCGTTAAAAGAGTCGGACAAGGTGAAAAGGCTGCCGGTTTTTTTCACGTTATTGTTTATCCCTGCGCTGATTTTTTTTCTGCTTCAATACAGGAGTTCGGTGATTATTTCGATTATTACGGATATCTTGAATATATGGATTCGCAGAAATACGATTCCACCGACGAGAAGGTTTATGATAATATTTCTTCAGTAACAGATGAAAAAGTTAAGCTTATTCTCACGGCTGATAATGATATTGAGATTGCGGATAATTCAAACAAGATAGCCCTTGATGTCATCGAGAAAGCAACTGAACAGGATTTTTACGTTACATCGTTCTACAAGGACGGATCATACAAGTGGAAACGTATCTATTTCCGTGTTGATAATCAGTAGTCTGCTGAAGGATTAATATTGACGTTCTCGGCATATTTTTTAGCTTTGAGCAATGAAAAAAGCAAAGGGCATTTTATTATATTCGGGCGGGCTTGATTCGCTTCTTGCCGCCAAGGTTCTTCTGGAGCAAAACGTTGAGATAATCGGTCTTCATTTTCTTCTTCCGTTTTTTCCGCCGCATGCCGATCCAAACGAAACCAAAGCATCACTTTATGCTGAAAGAATCGGTTTAAAGGTTAAGCATATCCGCACCGGATCGGAATATATGGAAATGCTTAAAAATCCTTCATACGGTTACGGAAAGAACATGAATCCGTGCGTTGACTGCAAGATATTTTTTCTCCGCTATGCCGCGGAATATATGAGAAAGAACGGTTATGATTTTGTCGCTACCGGAGAAGTTGTCGGGCAGAGACCGATGTCGCAGCATCGTAATAAAATGAATCTTATAGAAAAAGAATCATCTTTGAAGGATTACCTTCTACGTCCTCTATCGGCTAAACTGCTTAATCCGATAAAAGCCGAAAGGGAAGGGCTGATCGACAGAGAAAAGCTTCTTGATTTTAACGGACGCGGAAGAGACAGGCAGTTTGCTTTAGCGCGCGGGTATGGAATTGAAGAGTATGCTTCACCAGCCGGAGGATGCCTTTTTACTGATGTAACCTATTCCGCAAGACTTAAGGATCTTCTTTCGGTACACCCCGATTATCGTGATATTGACATATATTTATTGAGTATCGGCCGTCATTACAGGCTTTCATCTTCCTGCAAGCTTATCGTATCACGCAACGCCGAAGAGACGGAAATTCTTGATAAATATTCGCATGAATCCGACATGTATCTTATTTCTAATTTCAGGGGCCCTGTAGGTTTTATCCGCGGCAATGCTTCTGAAGCCGATCTTGAAACAGCTTATACCATTCTTTATCGGCATGGAAAACCAAATATTGATCAAACAAATACTATTACCGTTCGCGGAATTAATTCCGAATTTACTGTTACGGTTGATAAAGCAGCCGAAAATGTATTTCTTGATTCAGTGAGGATCGTATGAAGAAAATTTCTTATCTTGTGTCAGGCCGCGGTTCAAACTTCAAAGCTATTGCAGAGAGTATTGCATCAGGTTATATATCCGCTGAAAACGGTGTTGTTATTTCCAATGTTGACGGTGTAAAGGCTTTTGATTCGGCGCGCTCTCTCGGCATTCCGTATTTTTATGTAAATCCAAAAAGCTATTCTTCAAAAGAAGAATATGAAGCCGGGATTTGTTCGATATTACGTTCACATTCAACCGATCTCATTTGCGCGGCCGGATATATGAGAATCATTTCTCCTTATCTGATAAACGAATTCAGAAACCGGATAATGAACATTCATCCGGCGCTGTTGCCTTCTTTTCCGGGTCTTCATGCCCAGAAACAGGCAATTGATTACGGTGTTAAAATATCAGGATGTACTGTGCATTTTGTTGATGAAGGAACCGATACCGGTCCGGTAATTCTGCAAAGTGCGGTTCCAGTAAGTGACGATGATACAGAAGAGTCTTTGAGTGCAAAAATATTAAAAGAAGAGCATAAAATATATCCGCTTGCCGTCAAATATTTCTGTGAAGACAGAATTGCCATTCATGACAGGAAAATATCAATAAGGCAGATTTGATTCAGAGATGAATGATGAAGTCAGAAATCTTCCCGTTTTTCCGCGACTTGATGAGATTTGCTCGCGTCTTCTGGAAGAGTCAAATCTTATTCTTCAGGCTTCAGCAGGAGCCGGAAAAACGAGTCTGGTTCCTCTTGCCGTTGCTGAAAAAATTCCGGGCAAAATTATTGTAACCCAGCCGAGGCGGCTTGCAGCAAGAAGCTGTGCCGAGAGAATTGCTTCATTGATCGGCGAGAAACCCGGAGGCAGAGTCGGGCTCATTACGCGCTTTGACACAATCCGCGGAGAAAAAATTGAAGTTGTTACGGACGGGGTTTTTCTCCGCATGATTCAGTCAGATCCTTCTCTCGGCGGAATTGATGCTGTGATTCTGGATGAATTTCATGAAAGGACTATAAGTTCTGATTTGTCGCTTGCATTTCTTATTGACGCGAAGTCTCTGATAAGAAATGATCTGAAAATTCTTATTATGTCAGCAACGCTTTCTGCGGATTCTTTTAACGGATATTTGTCAGATTGGCCTTCCGTAAATGTTGAAGGTAGAAGTTTTCCTGTTTCATTGAAGTATATGCCTCCTCAAAAGAATGAATATCTTGAAGACGGAATATGCAGACTGATTTTTTCTGCTCTCCGTGATATTAACGGAGAAGGTGATGTTCTTGTATTTCTTCCGGGATTAAAAGAAATGAGACGCACAGAAGAGAAACTTAGAAAAAATGGTTATAATGGAGAAATATTTTTTCTTCATGGAAGCATGTCGCCGTCGGAGCAGTCGGCTGTTGTAAGGCGTACAATAAATGATAAGCAGGCTGTTATTCTATCAACGAATGTCGCGGAGACAAGCATAACAATAAATTCAGTGAGAGCGGTTGTTGATTCCGGATTGGTGCGCAAGCTTAGATTCAATCCGCAAAGCGGAATGAATCATCGAATTACTGTTGAAAGTTCAGCATCTTCATCGGCGCAAAGATCCGGAAGAGCCGGGCGTGTTGCTTCGGGCGTTGCTTACAGATATTGGAACGAGAATGACTACAAAATGCCGCATGATGTTTCAGAGATATTATGTTCTGATCTTTCAGCATTTGCTCTTGAAAATGCACTGTGGGGTTCTCTTGCTAATATGAATTTGAATTTTCCCGAAAATCCCCCTGCATCAGCTCTTTCCGAGGCTGTTAATCTTCTCCGCGGTATCGGATTTATCAGCGATGATGATGTAATTACTGAAACCGGAAAGTTCGCTGTGTCATTACCTGTTCATCCCCGCTTGGCATCCATGATTGTTAAATCTGATGAGCCGGAAAAACAGACTGCTGTACTTCTTGCTGTATTATTGTCCGATGATTTTCGCTCTTACGGAAATATTACGGCCGATATTGAGAATTTAATTGAAGATGTAATCACAAATAAGAATAAATACTCAAGAATTGTTTCTGAATTCGAAAAGCTTTGTGAAAGAATCGGAACAAAAGGAGACTTATTGAAAGTCGATGCTTCTTTTGCCGCCAAACTTTTGATTTCTGCCTATCCGGACAGAATCGGACGAAAAATCCGAACCGATAAAAATACTCACTACATACTTTCTCTCGGCAAACAGGCTGTTTTATATTCATCAGGACCGCAGTATATCGTTGCACCGCTTACGGAAACTTCTGCCGGAAATCACATTTTGCTATATGCCGAAATAAAAAAAGAGCTTATTGATGCTATTCTCCGTACCGCTTCTTGGAAATATGAAATCAGATGGAATGCATGGCAATGTTCGGCGTTCCGCAAAAAGATGATAGGCATGATGTCCGTTGAGGAACATCCTAGCGCTTTGAGTGATGTTGATTATTCTGTTCTGAAGATAGAAGCAATCAATAAATTGAAAAAAGAGGGATTAGATTCATTATCTTTGGGGGATGACAGCAGACATCTTATTGAGAGATTAAATTATGTTTCTGAAAGAGCAGAAGAATTTTCTGATTTCAGTTTGGAAAAAATTAAAACTACTGCTTGTGATTGGCTTGCTGATTACGCTGATTTTAAATCAAACTCTGTCTTTCCGCAGGAGAATATATATTCCGCACTCTCCGCTCTTGTCGGTTATGAATTAATAAAGCGGCTAGATAAATATGCTCCCGAGTTCATAGCACTCAAAGAGGGCAAACGTAAAAGAATAGATTATTCTTCGGCAAAGGCTTCTGTATCTTTGCGTATTCAGGAACTGTTCGGTGTGAATGATAATCCGCTTGTCTGCGGCGAACCGCTTGTAATAAATCTTTTGAGCCCTGCCGGAAGACCGGTTCAGGTTACAAGTGATATCAAAAATTTCTGGAAAAACAGTTATATCGAAGTCCGTAAAGAAATGAAGGGCCGTTATCCTAAACATAAATGGCCGGAAGATCCTTCTCTATAATTAGCTTGACCTTATTACTTTTATTTTATTAAATACGGAAAAAGGGGTGTTATGAAAAAGCAAGTTAAACCAGTCAAAAAAAAATTACAAAAAAAAGTTATTCCCGCTAAAAAATCAAAAAGTTCATCAAAACTTTTAAAAGTGTTGGCGGTACTGTTCGGTTCTTTTGTTCTGTTGTTTGCAGGAATTCTGATCGCGGTATATATTATCGTTGATAAAGATTTCATCGAATCGCAGCTTGAAAATGTTCTTCACCGTCAGGTTCGTGTTGCTTCGTTCGACAGCAGTATTTTTTCTGCGGTAAGCGGCATTGAAGTCAAAGATGTTAAAGTGTCAAACTTTAAGACAGAAGAGCAGCTGAAGTCATTAAAAGGTAAACCTGTTCCGGAAAATGATGTTTTCGCGGCGCTTGGTTCATTTAAGTTTAAGCTCTCTATCCCTCCGCTTCTTAAAAAGCAGTTTGTATTGAACGAGGTAATGCTTTATTCGGCCAAAATAAACATAATCAGATACAAGAACGGAATGTTTAACTTTTCAGATCTTCTTGTTCCGTCAAAAAAAGATAAAACGAAAAAAGAAAAAGAAATTTCTCCTGAAGAAAAACCAAAAGACTCCGCTCCTGTGAAAGCAGATGATATTCCGGTTGCGGTAAATATCGGTTCAATCGGGCTCCAGGATGCACAGATAAATTTTTACGACCAGACAACCGGTCAGAGTCTTATGCTTTATAAAGTCACTGCGAAGGTCCATGATATCATAATTGATCCATCAGATCTCAAGAATAAAGACAATGCTGTATTTGTTGTTTCAGGCGGAATAAAAACTGTGAGCAGACCTAAATCGGGAAGTGTTGAGTCGTTTGACATCGGCTTTGAAGTTACAGGTAATGCCATACCTTTCGACAAGTCGACTCGCATTTTGAATCCTGAAATCACTTTTCGCGCCGGATCGCCTTATGGAACAATTACAGGGCTGCAGATTTTCAATGAAATGATAAATGTTGAACAGCTTTCGAAGTATTCCGGAAAATTTGATTTCCTCAAAAAAGAAATTAATTGGAAAAACGGATTCGTTTCGGCTCATTACAAGAACAATATTGTTTCTTTCAAGGACGGCAAGATTGCAAATGATGATTATACTCTTTTGTTTAATGGAAGCATGAATATTGCGAGTTCAGTCGTCGATATTGATGCCGATCTCTCCATTGCGAAGAAGCATGCTGAAACTGTTAAGAAACGTATTGAAGCACTCGCTTCAAAAGCAATTAAGGGCAAGGCCGCTAAATTCGTCACACCTGCGAAAATTGCGGACATAGCGTTGAAGCCTCTTTTGAACGATAAAGGTGAAATATTCCTGAAAGAAAAAATTAAAGGAAATGTTGCAAAACCTGATGCCGATCTCGTATCTCCGAAACTGTCTTCAATTGATGATGTTATCAAGGATGCCGTGAAAGAAGCGGGCGGAGAAGTAATCGATGCTGCTAAAGATAAGGCTAAGGATAAGGCAAAAAAGGAAGCAGCAAAGCAGACCGATAAGGCAAAAAGCAAAGCCGGCAGCAAAGTAAAAGGATTGATTAACAGGTAAATCAATTTAGTGAATGAAGACTGCTTTTGCAGTCTTTCATTCACTAAGCGGATTGCCTTCTGAATCAGTTGTAATAGTGTTTCCGCAAAGTATAAGTATTCCTTCGATGAAACCCCATAACCCGCCGACTCCGCAAGTGATAAACGTTACGACAATTTGTATTACGCCGATGTTTATGTAACCGAGATAGAATCTGTGAATTCCCCAGCTTCCTAAAAAGATGCCCAAAAGACCGGCTGCAAGTTTTGATCTTGTTGCTTTAAGAAGTTTTGTTCCGCATTTGCGACAGAATTCCGATCCAGCTTCCAGTTCTGAAGCGCATCCCGGACAGAAATTTGATCCGTTGCCGGCACTTACTCCGCATCCGGGACAAATCGAAGCATTATTTGAAATTTGTTTTCCGCATTCTCTGCAAAACATATTGACCTCTTTAAATACTAATTAGATTTTTATCAGCAAGGAATTTAATACCCCTGAGTGTGAACAATCTATCTGTCAAATCCGAATCGATTGATCCGCTTATAAGTTCAGCGTCTCCGCCCGTTAAAACGATTTTGTATGTTTTTCCGCTTTCACGGCTTATTTCGTCAAGAATGTATTTTAAAGCACCGATTGTACCGTAGAATATTCCGGATGATATGTTTTCCGAGCTGTTTTGTCCGATAATAGATGAAGGTTTTGAATATTTAAGTTTTTTCAGCATTGCCGTTTTTTCAGTAAGAGCTGCAAATGCCGTGCATATACCTGGGAGGATCACTCCGCCTTTGAAGATAGATGATTCTATAACTTCAATGTTTATTGCACTGCCTGCATCTACCACTATGACATTATCATCCGGAAAAAATTCTGAAGCTGCCGCCGCGTTTGCAAGTCTGTCTGCACCGGCTGTCGAATTATACATGTTTGTAAATCCAAGATGAAGCATGTCGCTTATTTTCAGCATTGTAATCTTATTATTCTCACAGAATGAAATTACACTTTCTTCAAATAAAGGATTAACGCAGGAATAAGCCAGATATTTAATTTTAGGCAGATTTTCAAGCAGCTGTGATAAATCGCTGTTTTTCGATGACAGAAAAAGACTTTCTTCACCGTATTCCGTGAAAACGGCGCATTTTGTGTTGGTATTACCTATATCGAGGCAAATTATTTCATTTATTTTGTCCATAACTGCAATTATTTTCGTATAAGGTAGTAGATTTGTCAAAATAAAAAGGAGTCGGTATGGATCAATCAAAAGTTCATTTACCTATGCAGAAATGCTTTAACGGCTGTGAAGTAAAAACTCTCTCTGATATTGAATTGATAGCGGTAATTTTAAATACCGGTACAAGCGGAAAAAATGTGATAAACCTGGCGGCAGATGTTTATAACAAGTGCAGGGGGCTTCATGGAATCCGGAAATCCGGGCTTCGTGAGCTTGCAATGCTTAAAGGCGTAGGTCTTGCAAAAGCCGTAAGAATTCAATGCGCTCTTGAAATGGGCAGACGCATAACAAACGGAAAGAATATCGGTGAAATAATAGATACTCCGTACAAGGTGTGGAAGTATCTGCTGCCGCATTCAGCATGTCTTCCTCAGGAAGAATTTATGGTAATCAACCTAAACAACAGAAATCAGGTTTTGAAATTTTCTTCCATATCGCGGGGGACTGTTACTCAAACGATAATTCATCCGAGAGAAATATTCAGAGAAGCGATAAAAGAATCGGCAAGTTCGATTATCGTTGCTCACAACCATCCATCAGGTTCACTGAAACCTTCAGAAGAAGATTTGCGCGCGACGAAGCGTCTCGCAAATGCCGGTGAAATTGTCGGAATACCTCTTCTTGATCATTTGATTGTTTGTGAAGATTCATTTTTAAGCATGAAAGAAGAGGGTTATCTTTGAAGCTGAACGGATTCAATTATACCGCTGATATGTGATCTGTTTCTGAAAAAATTCTCTTTTTGAATTATAAATGAAAGTTCCATTTTTGTTTCAGTTGAGTATATAATGAATTTGTAAAGGATTATGCTTCGGATTTCAACAGCTATTTGAAGAATATTGTAAGACCCCGCAGAATTGAAATCCCGGTGTACTTTAGCGCCTGCAATATTATCTTTGTAATTTTGTATTATATCACTAGAAACAGCAAAATCATCATTTTGAGAAAAATAAGACGGGACAGACAAAACCATCAGGATATTTTCTTTTTTATCAATCCATACGTTTCTGATTTCGGATTGAAATTTTTCAGTTTCATTCTTTTTGACGGCATTTTTAGCTTCAATGAGGAGTTTGCCTGTTACGGGTTCCATACCCTGAGGCACATTAAAAGATGCTTTATTATCGAATACAAATGAGCTTTGATTCAGCCTATCCTTAGAATTAAGTCTGATTATGGGATCGAACTCTGCAGGAGTGAATTTTTCTTCGGAGCATCCAGATAATTGCAGAAGAAAAATTAGAAATAATCCCGCAGAGCTTAATTGTTTAGATGACTTCATTGGCTCTTTATAGTAATTTCATCGTCGAAGTCAATTTTAATTTTATGTTCAGGCAGTATTTCGCCCGAAAGAATTTTAACAGAAAGTTTGTTTAATACCTCTTTCTGAATAAGACGTTTGAGAGGTCTAGCTCCGAAATTCGGATCATATCCGTTCTCAGATAGATACTTGAGAGCCTTGGAAGTTATTTCCATTTCTATTCCATGGCTCTTTTTAATTCTGGAAGCGAATTCAGAAAGCTGAAGTTTTACAATAGCTCCGATGTTGTCTTTGGACAGAGGATTGAAAATTATTGTTTCATCCACTCTGTTCAGAAACTCGGGTTTGAATTTCATCTTGAGTTCCTGTTCGACTCCGGCATAACGTTCTTCTTCTTTTATTGAAGTGTCCGAAATATACGAGGTGCCGATATTTGAAGTCATGATTATCAATGTGTTTTTGAAATCAACATTTCGTCCTTTGGAATCCGTCAAATGCCCTTCGTCGAGCAGCTGAAGAAATATGTTGAAGATATCCGAATGTGCTTTTTCTATTTCGTCAAAAAGCACAACCGCGTATGGCCTTCTTCTTACTGCTTCTGTAAGCTGTCCTCCTTCATCGTATCCGACGTATCCCGGAGGCGCACCTATGAGTCTTGCGACGGAATGCTTTTCCATGTATTCACTCATGTCGATTCTTACGACGGCTTTTTCGTCATTAAAAAGAAATTCAGCTATTGCCTTTGCTGTTTCAGTTTTGCCGACACCTGTTGGGCCGAGAAATATAAAAGAACCAATCGGCTTGCTCGGATCCTGCAGACCCGAACGCGATCTCCGTACCGCGTCAGATAGCGCGCTGATCGCAGCATGCTGTCCGACGACGCGGTGCTCGAGAATTTTTTCCATTTTGATAAGCTTTTCTTTTTCGCCTTCAAGCATTTTGTTGACGGGAATGCCTGTCCATCGTGAAACAATGGATGCGATTTCTTCTTCTGTTACTTCTTCTTTCAGGAGTTTCTGTTCTTTTTGAACATCGGCGAGGGCGTACTGCTGAAGAGTGAGAAATTTCTCAAGTTCGACAATTTTTCCGTAACGTATTTCGGCAACTTTATTCAGATTGCCTTCACGTTCAAGTTTTTGTTCTTCAAGTCTGAGTGACTCTATGTCGCTTTTTGCTCTTCTGATTGAAGAAATGATTTCCTTTTCCTTGCGCCAGTGGGATGCGAGGATGTTTTTCTTTTCATTTAGATTAGCAAGTTCTTCATTGATTTTTTCAAGATGAGTCTTGCTTGCTTTATCGGTTTCTTTTTTAACAGCTTCTTTTTCAATTGTAAGCTGACGGATTTTACGTTCTATTTCATCAATTTCAAGCGGCATTGAATCAATTTCCATCTTTATTAGTGATGCCGCTTCATCAATGAGATCAACTGCCTTGTCCGGAAGAAATCTGTTTGTAATATATCTGTCGGATAAAATTGCGGCGGCTACGACTGCCGAATCTGCAATTCTTACTCCATGATGTACTTCATATTTTTCTTTTAAGCCCCTG
>JAKPJF010000210.1 GCA_029554345.1 Spirochaetota bacterium
CATCCAGATTAAAAGTAATTGTATAGCTGTAATAAGTTTTATGAATTTCAGACTGGAATATATCATTATCAAGCTTCTGATCGTTTCGGTTTGCAAGGCCCATGTTGGTTGCAAAATCCGTATCGTTATTGAAAGGTTCAAGACTTGTTGCGTCTGTCAACCGCACGATGCCTTTTCTCATCTTACTTGAACCGGTTTTCATATAGCCAAAATAATCTATTTCCGGATAGTCCTGTATTGATGTATTCTCCGCAAACTGAACAACGCCACTTTCGCGATCAGTTGGCGTAAGTCCGAAGTTATAATTTTCATTTAAAAGTCGTACGATGTCGTAACGCAGCGCCTGTCGTGAAATGTATGAATAATTTTTCCCTTCGCTTGCCAGCTTTTTAAGCGACAGGATATTGCCGATGCTTTCGCCGTAGTTCAGATTTGATGCTTTGAAAATAATTGCAAGATGCAGATGTTTAGCCATTTTTCAGTTCCTCCTCGAATATTTTAATAGTTATGTTTATTCACTTTGTTTCGGTTGGCTCATAATGCCGTTAATGAAGCTGTAGCCAAACTGGAGAAAAGCGTCTTTATCAAGCATCTCAGCCTCGCCGAACATCGACGGCAGGCCGTGACTCATGACAAGCCGCATGTATTTATCAATAAACTTTTCACGATCAGCAATTTTGAGATCATTGAGAAGCTGATAGATGATTCCGTCGATTTGGTTTTCTTTGTTTTTGGCCAGTAATTTCTGCTTGAGTTCGATTCCATTTCGAAACGCTTTTTTTACGATTCCTTTATTGATATCCATCGTGTCCCTCCTCACGCATTTATTGATATAATCCAGAACATATTCAATGATGTAAGACGGCTGGTATGCAGCCACAATGTTCGCTTTCTTCTGTTCGTTATTTTGGTTCTTTCGACCTTGGAGCCATAACGACAGGAATGTGTGCAATAAGCCATAATCAACCTGACGGGTGACTGTGCTTTTAAGTAATTGCTCGTCTAAATTAAAATACGCATCTTTGATT
>JAKPJF010000158.1 GCA_029554345.1 Spirochaetota bacterium
TCTTCTCAAAGAAAGTCTTCATCTGTACATCTTTCCGATGAAGAGATTTTTTCTGTGCCAAATGAAAAAATTTATGCACTCGTTGACAGAGTTGCTATTAACACAAGAAGCCGGGCAATAACCGAAACAGAAGTCAACAAACGGCTTGATATAGCAAAAAAAAGCAGAAACCTCTCCGGAGCAGCTTTAATAACAGAAAGAAACAAGATAATCGATAAAATAATTGATGAAGCGATTCTTGAACAAATCGCAGAAGAAGAAACAATTCTCGTCAGCGATGAAAAAGTCGACAATGAAATAAAAAAAATAATGGAAAGAGCAAAAGCTAAAGATATTAACTCTTTCAAAAAGCTCATTGAAGCGAGAGAAAAAATTCCTTATGATTTCTGGAAAGAACAACTCAGAATGCAGATTCTTGCAGAATTGGTCATGAGCATTGCTGTTGATTTTGCACCGCCAACAAGAAAAGATGTCCAGGAATGGTATAATAAAAACAAAAATACACCAGCGATGACTCAGGTTAATGTAAAACACATTCTTATAATTCCGCGCTCTTCCTCTTTCGCAGATGAAAAAGCTGCAAATACACAGCTGGAAGAGATACGAAAACAAATTCTTTCAGGAGCTTCTTTTGAATCTCTTGCGGCAAGACATTCAAAAGATCCCGGTTCAGCTTCCAAAGGGGGTTCTATCGGATGGGTTTTTTTAGGATCACTTGATCCTTATTTTGCAAATCAGGCTTATCAGATGCGCAGTCCCGGTGAAATTTCACCTGTATTCAAATCATCTTTCGGTTATCACATAATTAAATATATGGGAAGACGAACAGCTCCTTTAGAGGAGATTGAAGACAATATTTCTAACATGATGGCAATGCAATCAAGAGAGACTCAGTTTAAAGAGTGGATCAAAAAAAGAAGAGAAACTTCATCTATCTATATTTTTCTTCCGGATTACAAAGAGACCTTATAATGAAGAATTCAGCAGTTATTTTTTTTGATGACGGAATAACAGAATCCGACATTACATTTGCCGGAAGAAGAACATATGATTTTATTGAAGAGGCTCTCTCTAAATCATCTTTTGACGGTGAAATTTATTATTCAGTACCCGAAGATTTTTCAATTTCAATAGAAGGAAAGATTTTAATACCTCGATCTAAAAGCAATTATGACGGTTGGATCTCATTGTTTGATAAAACTTCTTCCGACAACATCATCAAGATATTTGCTGATTCACCTTTTATAGATTCAGAAGTAATAAACGAAATGATTTCTATTCATACCGAGTATCTGGCCGAATTCACATACAGTGAAAATTTACCTTCAGGACTTGCGTGTGAGATTTTTTCTGCAGAATTAATTAAACTTCTGCCGAAAACCGATGAACAAATACTTCCTATTTCAGATGTTGTTAAGAAAAATATAAATAACTTCGACGTTGAATTGTACTATAAAGCTCCGGATCTGCGTGATAAAAGAATATCTTTCCGGACAAAGAACAAGCGCGACAAAGAAATCATGGAAAGAATGATTTCAAATGTAAAAATTCCTGCATATTCTGAAATCAAAGAACACATAGAGAACAATCCAGAATTACTTTATATCGCTCCAAGCTATTACGAAATTGAACTGACCGGAAAACGTAATTTTTCTGGAATTACTTCTGTTTTTCCCGCACTTAAAGACAAACGTGATGACATGCAGCTTTCTCTTCTTGAAAATATTATTAACTCAGCGGATGCTTTTTCTCATGAATATGCCGTCTCTTTTGCAGGAAGCGGAGACCCTCTTAATCATTCTGAATTTTTGAAAGCATGTGATATTGCATTAAAATCACCATTTTTATCAATGCTTATAATTGAAACAGATGCCGTATTTTCGGACGAAGCATTATTTGATTATTTCTCATCAAAAAAAGACCAGCGAATTAAAATTATCGCTGAAATAAACGGATTTGATTCAGAAACATATTCAAGAATTCATTCTTATCCCAATTTTGATTTAGCCTTCAAAAATGTACTGCGTCTTAAAGAAATACTAGGAAAAGAATCAGTATATCTGCAGATTCAGAAAATAAAAGAGACCGAGACTTTCCTGGATAAGTATTATGACTTCTGGGAAAAAGAAGATTTTCAGATAATATTAATGAAACAGAATACTTATCACGGTCTTATTGAAGACCGAAAGTATTATGATCTCTCGCCCATAGAAAGAACTCCTTGCTGGCATCTTCAGCGTGACTTGTTTATACTTTCTGACGGAAGAGTTCCATTTTGCCGCCAGGATATTGATCCAAAATCAGCAGATTCTGTTTTAGAAAAGCCTCTCATAGACATATGGAATAAAAGAAAAAAGTATTTTATAGATAATTATAAAAAAGATTATTCTTCTTATCCTGATTGCGCAATCTGCGATGAATGGTATTCTTTTTTTAATTAAAGGTTTAATCAATTGGCTGTTTGCAAACGAATAAAAAAACAAAACTGTGCGATAATACAGGCAAGAATGACTTCGAAGCGCCTTTCCGAAAAATGTATGAAGGATCTTGCCGGAAAACCACTTATTGATCATGTAATAGAAAGAGCTAAAGCCATCAAGGGCATTAATCACGTAATTATTGCAGTACCCGATTCTCCTGAAAGTAATCCTCTCATTGAAAGAGCAAAGGCTCTCGATATAGAATCCTTTATGGGTTCGGAAGATAATGTTCTTTCAAGATATTATAATGCAGCACTTAAATACGGTGCCGATTTTATAATCCGCATAACAGCGGATAATCCGCTTACAGATCCTGATTATGCATCAATGGCTCTAGAAATTGCAACAGAATCAGAAGCTGATCTTTGCTCTATTTCCAACATTCCTCTCGGTACAGGAACTGAAATTATTAAGTTTTCCGCTCTGAAAGAAGCCTTTGAGAATGCTGAAAGACCATATCATTACGAACATGTCACACCTTACATCAAAGAACATCCGGAAATATTTTCAATTGAACGGCATTCTGTTGAAATACAAAACTTCATGGAAGGTTTACGTCTTACTGTAGACACCGAAGAAGACTATCAGATGATGAACAGTATTTTTTCTGCATTATACAAAGGTAAAATTTTCCCTCTCAAAGATGTTTTGAGTTTTCTTAAAGAAAATCCTTCAATAGCAGAAATCAATTTAAATGTACAACAGAGAAAAATGACTCATACGGAAAAGTAATAACTAATGAAATCTTTCTTCTCCATTCGTGAAACTTCATACTGCGCAGTCTTCGTAGCCTTTATAACAGCCGGAGCTTACATTTCCTTTCCAATAGGGCCTGTTCCCATTGTTCTTCAGAATTTTTTTATTCTGCTTGCTTCTCTATTCTTAAAACCGCGTTTAATGCTTTTGACTATAAGTGTTTATCTTTTTGCCGGACTGATAGGTCTTCCGGTATTTTCCGGCGGAAAATCAGGCATTATTCATTTTTTAGGTCCGACAGGGGGTTTTCTGTTATCTTATATCCCCGCATCATTTCTTGCTTCTTTATTCAGAAATAAAATGAAATTCAATTTCTATTTTTCATCCGTCGGCGCATCTCTGATTTTCATTATTGTTGTTTATAGTATCGGAGTTTCATGGATGATTCCGACTTTTGGCTTTAATAAAGCATTGGCTTTCGGTCTAATTCCTTTTATAATTCCTGATATCATAAAAGCTGCTGCTGCTATTACTATAGACAAAACTCTTTCGAATAAAATATCGACTCATGACTGAACTCGTTAGAACAGAAAAACTTAGTTATGCATTCAAAGACGGAAATTTCGCCTTCAAGGATGTTTCTCTTTCCATTTACGAAAATGAGTTTATTATATTTACAGGCCGCAACGGTTCAGGGAAATCTATTTTTCTTCAGCATTTGAACGCACTCTATAAACCGACTTCAGGAAATATCTTTTTCTTCGGAAAAGATAATATGGCAGAATCAGAAATACGTTCTAAGATTTCGTACGTTTTTCAGAATCCTGATGCACAGATAATCGGAATGACTGTTCTTGAAGATGTAATGTTCGGACCTCAAAATGCCGGAATAAGCGAAACCAATGCGAGAATTAAATCAAAACGCATTCTAAAACAACTTGGCATGAGCCGCTTTGAAAATTCTTTTCCATATAATTTATCAGGCGGAGAAAAACGAAAACTTGCAATAGCTTCAACTGCCGTAAACGATTCTTCAATTATTATTTTTGATGAACCCTTTGAGAATTTAGATTATGAAGGAACAATTTTTGTTCTGCAGCTTATGCTTGATCTCAGAAAAAAGAAAAAAACAATCATCGTAGTTACCCATGATCTGGAAAAAATTGCAGCACATTCTACGCGTATAATAGTAATGAACAAAGGCAGGATTTCCGCTGACGGAAAACCGGAAAAAGTTTGTCCTGATTTAGCCCGGTTCGGAGTCCGTCCGTTAAAAGCTTCCCGTTTAAAAGAAATGACTTGGCTTGAAAATGAAACTTGATGCAAAAACGAAAATAATTTCTTTATTTCTTCTTTCTTCAGCAAGTTTCGCTTCGGATAAAATACTCCCTTTTTTATTTTTGAGCGCACTAACAGGATTTATTTTATCAAGCGGAATAAGAATTAGATCACTTAAATTCACACTTCCGGTATTCATCTTTTCTTTATCTGTTTTAATTATAAAAGCTGTATCATATCAAAACGGTTTTATCTTTAACATAAATAGCTCATGGATTCTTCCTGCTAAAATATTATCATCATCATATCTTGGCATTCTCATGGTTCTATCAACAGATATGCTTTCTCTATCAAAAGCAGTTTCTTTTTTAATAAGTCCTTTTCCTTTTTTAAGATACTGTGGAATAAGCACTATAATATCTCTTTCCGCTTTAAACGTTAAAATGTTTTCAACAATATGGACTTATAAATTTAAAGCTGTAAAAATCCGTTCTGCGGTTTTATCTCCAAAACTGCTGACAAGTTTTTCTATTTCAATGATAACAGCCGCACTCAGGCATTCAGAAGAAACAGCAATGGCTCTCGAATCCAGAAACTATACTGGTGAACTGAAATCCGGCTTTTCGTCAATGAGGCTTATAGATTACACTGCAATCACATTTGCGGTAGCGGCATTTTTATATGCAGTAATTGATCTCACAATCTTTTACCTGTAGCTATTTAATTAAACCTGATATCAGGTTCAACAATGCAGCGAAAGATGTCATAACGTTACCTGCAAAAAAGACACATAAAACAGAAATAATAATAAACAAAGATAAAATAAAAATAAGAATGAGTCTCCGGCTCACGGATTTTGACGGATTTTTTTTCATTATCAAAACGGCTTCGGTAAATAGTGCCTGACGTACGTTGATTATAGAAGAAAATAAAACTGAAACTATTACAAATCCCACCAAGAGAAACACTGCTCCTCCAAAAGTCACAACAGGAGAAGCCTTCGATGATCCTGTTCCGAATCTTAGAAAAAAATTGACCATTGGATTATCTGATACAGATGATCCTGAAATAAGAGCCATGAAAAAGGTATAAGAAGAAGATAGAGATATTGCTGCTATTGAAAATATAATGGAATAAAAGAATCCGAATACTATTTCAATTATAAAAAAATAAAAAGGAATATTGAAAAATTCACTGTAAAAAAACTTAATAAGTGACCGAATTGATTCCTTTACCAGATATGAATCATAGGCAATTGCTGCAGCTGTAAAATTCTTTAAAACAACAAATATAATTATAAAGAAGACAAGAACAGAAACAAACGGAGCCGCTAAAGCCGAGTAAAGAAGCGAAGCTTTTCCAAGAAAATAAGCAGGTAAACAGGCTAATCCGGCGATAACGGTTAAACCTATTGATGAAATAAAGATTGAGAAAAAATCATCCCTAAAATCATAGGTCACAATCTTTAAATCAATATGTTTGCGTTTCGGATTATTTTTTCTGAATAGAATAATTTTCGAAAAGAAATATAGAAGAAGATTATATAAAAAAAATAAAATCAAAGCAGCCAATATAACTGCAGAAATAGACAATACCGGATGCGAAACAAAAAATGGACTATTTTTTTTTAAAATTACTGCACCGATTAGTAGAAATGCAAAAACTGCAAAAAAGTATAAAACACCCAGAGAAATATTAAATGGAATGAACCCGAATCTAAATCCTTTGAAAATGTCTTCAAAAACAGGCTTGTCCGCTTCTTCCTTGGCAGATCTGAACGATATTAGTTCTTTTCTAGTATCAATTACAATTTTATTGGAACATTCCGAGCAGAAAAAATGAACTTTTTTATTTACGACAGAGTTATCGGGAATTGAATGAACTTTTCCGCATTTTTTGCATCTAACATCCATAAAGACCAGCCTGATTTCTATTCTATATAAATTTTATAATTTTTCCGAGAAAGTCAAGAAAACATTACTCCGCGCCATTTAGAAATAAAAAAATCCTCAACCATTCTTGTTTTGTAAGGTCTTCCGAGAAAAGTGTTTTTGCATCCCATATAAGCCGAGCATTCATAAGGTTTCACATCATGTACCGCACATAATCCCTCTTCAGAAAGAAAAATACATCTGCCTTTTTCTTCTTCGTAATAATCTGGTGCGATCTTTCCGGGCTGACACAGAAGGTTTTTGCCTTTTAATTTTGCAGGAGCAGGGATTATTACTGTTATGTTTTTGTGAATATATTTCTTTTTTACAAGATAAGTATCTACAAGTTCACTTACAGAAATTTTAAGCTTTCCGGCAATTTTCGGAAGATCCGAAGGAATAAGTCTCCCCGGATCATTCAAGCACGCACTTACACAGTCTTTACAGGAACAACCGCTCATTTATTAATTCCGAAAATGCCGAGTATTTTTCCGATAATTGATTTTTTCTTCTTTTCGGATTTGATCATTTCCTCAGAAACCTTGAAATTCTCTCCGTATTTTTTACGGTAATATTCAACTCTTTGTTCAACCGACCCTTTCGGTTTACCTTTGAACTGAGGTTTTGGTTTGTTTCTATTCTGAAAATTATCCTGAGAAGGAAACTGTTTCTTATTCTCAGAATCTTTATCAAACACAATATGCTTTTTATGAACAGGCTTATCATAAGAAGAATGAGTTGCATTTGTCTTTTTCGCGAATTTATCCTGTCTTCTGTCATGAGACTGATTTTTCTGCATGTGATGACGTTTATCATCACGCGGCATACGGATATCTTTGCTCGAATCTTCCGCAAGCATTGAGTCATCAATCACGCCTACAGGAATTTTCCTGCCGAGATAGTTTTCAATTGCAGGCAGATTATAAACGAATTTTTCGCAAGCAAAAGCAACTGCTCTTCCCTTCTTTCCTGCACGCGCAGTACGGCCGATTCTGTGAACATAATTCTCGCAATCATCAGGGAGATCGTAGTTAATTACAATATCCAGGTCATCCACATGCAGTCCCCGGGCTGCGACATCAGTTGCAACAAGAAACTTGATCTTTCCTTCCTTAATGCCGTCGATAATTCGCTGGCGTTTTTTCTGCGGAAGATCACCAATGATATACTCATTATCGAATCCGTTGTTTTTCAAACGGAATGAAATCTCTTCAACCTTGTTCTTTGTGTTTGAAAATATTATAGCGCTTTCAGGCTTATCATTTTTCAAAATTCCAAGAAGCATTTTCATCTTCTCGTCTCCGCCGACATGATATAGAGTCTGTTCTATGGCATCCACTGTAACCGACTCTGGCGATATTTCTATTTCAGCAGGAGATGACATATATTCCCATGCAAGAGAACGGACTTTTGAACTTAGTGTCGCACTGAAAAGCATCGTGATTCTTTCTCCGGCAGGCGGCATCTTTTTAAGAATGAATCGGATATCGGGGATAAAACCCATGTCGAACATTCGGTCGGCTTCATCAACAATAGCCGCTCCGAATTCTGAAAGAGAAAGCTTTTTGCTTTTTAAAAAATCAATGAGTCTGCCGGGAGTAGCTATACAGAAATCAACACCGTCCTGAAGAAGCATTTCCTGCTTCGCATAGCCTACTCCTCCGTAAAAACTTCCTATTTTATACGGCAGATATTTTCCGAGCAGTTTTGCCTCTTCCTCAATCTGTACGGCAAGTTCACGTGTCGGAACTAAAATGAGCGCCTTCTTTCTTTTTATTTTATCCGTCATAAACAGCTGAAAAATTGAAAGCAGAAACGCTGCTGTTTTTCCGGTTCCGGTCTGCGACTGGGCAAGAATATCTTTAGCAGCAAGAGTGTGTTTAAATGTTTGTTCCTGAACAGGTGTCGCTTCTGAAAAACCCGCTGAATCAATTCCTTTCTGAATATCGGGGTGAAAATTAAATTCGGTAAATTTCATAAAATCCTTGTATAATGCGATAAATCGTATTTTCTCTAATTTTAAAATCAAATCCGCATTTGTAAAGCGTTTCTTTAAGTCAAACTTCATTCTGATAATTAATATAATTCAGATTTAAGACTTGTTTTTATTTAGTTTTTAAGAATTTTTATCCTATCTCATGAATAATAACAGAAAAAAGGCTGAGTTTCCGAAAATAATTCATCCCCAATTCGGAGAAATAACCGCTCCGCTTATAATTTCGGCAAGCCGAGCAACGGACATTCCTGCGTTTTATTCTGACTGGCTCATTAATAGATTCGAGCAAAGATATGTGGCAAAAATCAACCCATATGACCGGTCAAAGATTTCATATTTTTCTCTCGAAAAAGTTAAAGCAATCGTCTTCTGGAGTAAAAATCCCGATCCTCTAATGGAAAACCTCAGTTATTTCAACACACGAAAAATCGCCTATTATTTTCAGTTTACTCTTAATGATTACGAAAAAGAAAATCTTGAACCGGGTCTCCCAAAACTTAATAAGCGTATTGAAACTTTTAAACGATTGTCAGAAAAAATCGGAAAGGAAAAAGTTATATGGAGGTTTGATCCTCTGATTAAAACAGATATAACTT
>JAKPJF010000163.1 GCA_029554345.1 Spirochaetota bacterium
TGTGTGCCGAAGGAGGGACTTGAACCCTCATGAAGTTGCCCCCGGCGGATTTTGAGTCCGCTGCGTCTACCAGTTCCACCACTTCGGCTTTGTTTTGATTATTCAGGCTGAGGAATCTTGTCTACTTCTATGTATTTTCCCTTTGCTCGCGCAACGATTTTTCCCATTTCGTTTTCAATCTCAGCTCTGTTTTCTATTACGCGCTTGTTTTTTTTAACATACCAACCGCGCACATAGAGATTCTCGTTGATAAAAGCAGGTTGAAGATAACGTATAGTAAGCTCTCCTGTCAACGCAACGGTATCCATGTATTTGTTTACCATTATCATTGCTTCATCAAGGATTACAGAAACAATCCCTGCATGAATAATGTTCGGAGCCCCTTCAAGCTCCTGAGTTGCCTGGAATTCTCCGTAAACAGTCTTGGTATCTTCATCGAAACCAAGCTCTAGCCTCAAACCGCGGGAGTTTTCCTGTCCGCATCCGAAACACGTTTTATCTTCAAATTCTATCATAGAGCCATCAAACCCAATTTATCAAACCCTTGTCAAGGCTTTTTTACTTGACACAGATCGGGCCGAATACCCTTTTTCCATTAAAATAATCTATTAAAAAATGCTTAACACAAGAATTATTAACAAAGATTATTTAACACAGCAGAAATACAAAAGAATAAATAGTGTTCAGTTCCTTCATCATATTTTAAGCTCATGTAAAATAAGGTTTCTTTAAAGCCTGTTTTCATTTCCTGATATTGACCTCCCGCCTGTATTGATTATGTTAAGTATATCAACTGAAGAAGGAGGTAAACATGAATAGAAAATTTAAAACTCTAATCTCTTTGTTTCTATTCGCACTATTTACAGGCGGAATTCTTTTTGCACAGGATGCCGCAAGCGAAGCTCCGGCAATTAATATTGCCCAAGTCGGCATGGATACCATGTGGGTAATGATTGCCGCATTTCTTGTTTTCTTTATGAATCTTGGTTTCGCTATGGTAGAAACCGGACTCACTCGTTCAAAGAACTCTGTAAACATTCTCGCAAAGAATTTTATAGTTTTCGCAATCGCATCAATTTCTTTCTACGTAATCGGTTTCGGACTTATGTTCGGTAACGGAAGCGGATTTATCGGAAAAGAAGGTCTCTTTTTTATCGGCGGCGCTGATACAAGCCCTCTTACAGGAGACGCATATCAGGGAGCCTACAGCGCATTAAGCTGGACCGGTGTACCTTTATTCGCTAAATTCTTTTTCCAGCTTGTTTTTGCAGCTACAGCAGCAACTATAGTTTCAGGAGCAGTTGCAGAAAGAATTAAATTCCATTCATTTATCGTATTCTCTTTTGTTCTTGTCGCAATAATGTATCCTATAACAGGTCATTGGATATGGGGCGGCGGCTGGCTCGCAGCAAAAGGATTCTGGGATTTTGCCGGTTCAACAGTAGTTCATTCCGTAGGCGGATGGGCAGCTCTTGCAGGTGTAATTCTTCTCGGCGCTCGTACAGGAAAATATAAAGAAGACGGCTCAACAAATCCGATCTTCGGTCATAATATGGGTCTTGCAACTCTTGGAGCACTTGTTCTTTGGTTTGGTTGGTTCGGATTCAATCCGGGATCAACAATGGCAGTTGGCGACGGTTCTGCCATCGCTCACGTTGCTCTTACAACTAATACTTCAGCAGTATTCGCAATAGCAACAGCAACTATAGCATCATGGTTAATTCAGAAAAAACCTGATCTTTCAATGATTCTAAACGGTGCACTTGCAGGACTCGTTGCAATTACCGCTCCTTGCGCTTTTGTATCCGTACCTGCAGCTGCTGCAATCGGTTCAATAGCCGGAGTTTTGGTAGTATGCGCAGTATACTTTTTCGATAAACTTAAGATTGACGATCCTGTCGGAGCTCTTTCAGTCCACCTTGTAAACGGTATTTTCGGAACTCTCGCTGTCGGCCTCTGGGCAAAAGACGGAATCACAGGCGCTGCAACCGGAAACGGTCTTTTCAACGGCGGCGGATTTTCACTTTTCCTCACTCAGCTTACAGGCGTTGCAGCAGTAGGCGGATTTACTTTTATTGCTTCTTTCATCATCTGGTTTATAATTAAAAAGACTTTGGGAATGAGAGTAAGCAAACGTGAAGAAATCGTAGGTCTTGACATAGGCGAACATGGAATGAAAGCTTATCCTGATTTCCAGGGCTTCCTTACGAAGTAAAAAGGAGGAAATATGAAACTTATAATAGCAGTTATTCAGCCGGAAAAACTTACAGATGTTAAAAACTCTCTTACGAGAGCCGGCATCGGGAAAATGACCGTAACTAGCGCAATCGGTTGCGGTCAGCAGGGCGGTTATACCGAAAACTACCGCGGTGTAATCACAGAAATCAATCTTCTTGATAAAGTCAGGATAGAAATAGCTGTAAATGAAAATTTTGTAAAACCAGCTATTAACGCGATAATTCAGGGAGCAAGAACAGGAAACATCGGAGACGGAAAAATCTTTGTTGTTCCTATGGAAGAATGTATCCGTGTCAGAACCGGAGAAACCGGTCACGAAGCGATCGGCTAAAATCTTTCAGGAAAAAGCGGAATTCATTTCCGCTTTTTCTTTTTTTCTTCAGGTGTTGTTTCCTTTTTTAATAGACCTGCATACAGCAAAAATCCGATACCGATAAATGACCAGGAAAGAGCTCTGGCTCTTCTTATAAAGCCGATTGATACTCCGACAGATGGTCCATAACCGAAATACGAACAAGCCGCCGCATAAGATCCTTCGCTGATTACCAGATTTAAAGGAATAAAGGGAAGTATAATCGAAACAACAAGTCCGAAAAGATAAATAAACAAAGCATTAATGAATGATAGATTTGAAACTGAGATGAATTTCATTATAAAATAAACTTCGAATGCCCCTGACAGCATAACCGGGAGATAATGCATTATTATCGAAATATAAAAATGATTGAGATTATCCTTGCTTGAAAAAATATGAGAAAATTCTTTATCAATCTTTTTTAGTGAAGAACGTCTCTTCCGTGTAATAAATTTTTTTTGAACAAATTGAGGAAGAGAATTAACTACATGAATCAAAAAATTTTTCTTTTTACTTATATATGATATTCCGTAAAAAATCCCGCCGATTATCACAACAGCAGCTGCAATTACAGCCCAGAAAGGGATTCCAAGCAAAAATGCCGCGAGAACAACGCCCGTCAATATTATCAGAAGATTACCGATTGAATGTACAATACGGTCAAGAAAAACGGAAGCAAGACCGGTATTCAAAGGAACAGTGTCCTTTATATACAATGCCTTAATCGGATCACCTGCTGCTCCTGCCGCGGCATTTATGACGGTTGTAGAATCTCCGGCAATACGCGCTATCAAAAGCTTAAAGAAGCCTTTAAGCCCCAGAGGATACATTATCAGCACACGCCAGCCGTAAGTCAGAAAGACATGATTCAAAAAATAAATGAACATTAGGAGAAAAAAGCCCAGACCGACCGATAAAATGTCTGCAACAAGCTTATCGACTCCGAATACCGAAATCATCAGAACCAGCAAAAGAATTCCGATTGCCAGAAATATTTTTCTTGTTTTCTTCATAGTAATTGGGATTATGACCCGGTTATCCATCAAAGAGTCAATATATTTTCGGGTGAACATCAAAATGCAAACAGCGTTAATCAAATCATCGGCATCTACTGTAAGATTGAAAATGTTCGGTCAGTATTTAATAGAAAGAAATATCCGCATTTTATATCATGCCGGTTTTAAAAAAATTTATCTCAAGTTTACAGCTTCAGATAAAGAACTTTTTGAGAACAAAATCAAAAGAAAACTTTCATCTCTCAAGAATTTATCCATATCATTTACGGATAAAAATCCGAAAGAAGCATTTTTAGAACTAACTACAAATCAATTTATGTATCTCAATGCATTTTCTGAAAAATCAAACTTTATTAAAATTTCCCAAAATACATTTCTCAAACCGGATTCTTTTTACGAAATCAATGACCGTAAAACTTTAATCACCTCTGAGAAATATATTTCCAGGCATATCCGGCGTCAATCCGGAGGAATTGTCGCTCAGACAATAAACAAGAGAATATCTATCCCTTTAAGCCGTCTACTTGCACACGCCGGAATTCATCCAAACGTGATAACCCTGACAAATTATACCCTGGGTCTGTTCGGAGTTTATCTTTTATTAGACTCATCACATACTGCAAACATTGCCGCCGGTCTCATTATTCAGGCTGTTTCTATTATTGACGGATGCGACGGAGAAGTTGCAAGAATGAAGATCCGTTTTTCAAAACTAGGCGGGATTCTCGACACAGTCTGCGATCACACCCTCGCAATTTTAATTATAGCAGCGGCAACCCGAAGAGTTTATATGGCTTTTGACATCGAATTATTTATTATCATTTTTTCGATGATTACGCTCGGAGTAATTGCGATCATTGGATGGAATACAGTCTATCTTGTAAAATACAGCAGCTCGTATTCATTTTCAGCATTCAGCAAAGAATTTCTTTCACCGCTTTCAAAAACAAGTTTTCTTGCTAAACTTATATCTATTTTACAATATTTCGTCAGAAAGGAAGTATATTCTTTATCTATTATGTTTTTCTGCTTTTTTAACGGAATAGTTTATTATACTTTTCTTTTTGCTATTTTCGGTTCGGTCGGATTTTTTTTGGTAAACATTCTATGTCTTAAATATTTTCCATCATTACGAAAGAGAGTATAATATCCGTAATTTCAGTTTAAATTGATTTCTTCTTCCGCTTCGGCAAATTTGCGGGCAAGATCAGCCTTGTATTCAATAAGAGAGAAGGAAGTGGTAATAAAAAATTTATCATATCTGTACTTCATAAGCTCAACATATGCTGCATATGATTCGCGGTACCTGCGTAATTTATATGCAGCTTCTGCAAAGTAAAAATAGTAAGACTTATCAAAATCTTTTGCCTTATTGATTTTTTTCATGGTCATATAACTAAGATAGATTTTTTCGCGGTAAAAAAATATTTTGGACATTCCAAGCAAAGCATTAGGATTATCCGGCTCTTTATTTACGGCAATTGAATAGTATTTCTCAGCCATTGAATGTCTTCCGCTCAAAAAATACAGATCCCCGATGATTACAAGAGGTTCCGTATCTATTTTATTCAATCTTGCCGCTTTCTTGTAATAAAACAAAGCTTTATCGTATTGAAACGAAAGCTCATAAATTATACCTTTCTGTATGTAGAAAAAATAATATTGCGGGATCTGTTGAAGAGCTTTGTCGATGTTCATATGAGCTCTTGGAAAATTTCTAAGATGATAATAGCATACGGAAAGATTATGGCGGAAAGGAATGAACAGCGGTGATTTTTTTAGACAATCCTCAAGAAATACAGCGGCCTTATCAAAATGTCCCTGCATCATCAAATCATAAGCCGAATTATTGGCTTTTGCAGCTGGAGAATCTCCTGTACACCAAAGCATGTCTCCCTTTCTTAATATTTTCTCTGAAGGGAATTCCTCGACATAATCCATTGCAATATCATCAAGAAGTTTTCTTAAAACATCCGGATGATAATCGTCATAAGAAATCAAAAATCCGGGGAGGAAAAAAAGAATAATTATTTTTTTCATCGTCACTGATAAAGATGACAGAAAACCTTCGCTCCGTCTATCGTTTTTTCGCAAGGCGCAATCTCTGAACAAATATTCATTTTGCGCGGACATCTCGGATGAAAAGCGCATCCGGACGGCGGATTTTCAGGAGAAGGAATGTCTCCTTCGATTGCAGCGAAAGAACCGTTAATCTTTGATGTGTCGAACGAAGAATCAAGAAGAGATTGTGTATATGGATGCAAAGCCCTTTCAAAGATATGATTAACAGAAGCGTATTCCACTATCTTTCCGAGATAAAAAACAGCCACAGAATCACACAAAAATCTGATGACAGAGAGATTATGCGAAATCATTATCGAGGTCATTTCTGAATTTTCTCTTAGATCAGAAAGAAGATTGAGAATCTGAGCCTGAACAGATACATCAAGAGATGAAACAGGTTCGTCAAAAATTGTAAATTTAGGTTTCAATATTATTGCTCTGGCAATATTGATTCTCTGTCTCTGACCACCGGAAAGTTCGTGAGGATAACGCTTCAAGTATTCTGCAGACAAACCAACCTGTTCAAAAGCCGTTACAGTTTTATCCGTAATCTCTGTCTTTGTAAGATCGTGAAATATTCTGGCAGGCTCGGAGACGATATCTCCGCAGCGCATCTTCGGATTCAAAGATCCGAGAGAATCTTGAAGAACAATGCTCATATTCTTTCTGAAAAGCCTTAATTCTTCTTTTTTAAGAGAAGCAATATCTGTTCCGTCTATTTCGATTCTCCCTTCAACGGGATTGTTAAGTCCCATCAGAGAAAGAGCTAAAGTCGATTTTCCGCATCCGCTTTCCCCCACTACCCCTAAGGATTCGCCTCTCCTTATTCCGAAACTGACTCCGTCAAGAGCTCGTACTGTCCGCACCTTACCGAACAAACTGCTTTTATGATAATACTTTTTTAATGAATCTACTTTAACCATAAAGAAATAATTCTTTCATGCATAAAAGAGTCAAACAGATTTTATCTTTACAAATCTCTTCTTACGGAATTCTTAAACGTTTTAAAATCATGTTTGGTAATACTTTCAGGATAAACAAGAATTGGCACATTGCCAAAAAATGTTTGCATTATCATTTACTTGCGATGAAAATGCCGATATATAGAATTGCTTATAAGTGTTTCTGATTAAATGCTTTATTTATTATCCGTTTAATGTAACTTTTTATTAAAATTAAATTCAAATCAAGATAAGACTGGTATTATTTATGAAAAAAATTCTCGCAGCAATTATTTTATTATCAGCTACAGGCTGTATTTCAATTTCAACAGCAAGACATCTTCAGCCTTACCGAGAAAATATTATAAGAAACGGCAATGATTCAAAAATACTGGTCATTCACATAGACGGCATAATTTCTGATTCTGTTTCAAGCGGAAATCCGTTTAATTCATCCGACAAAATACCTCTGACTGCCAGCATAAAAGAACAGCTTGACTGCGCTGAAAGAGACAAAAACATAAAAGCACTGATACTTATGATAGATTCTCCCGGCGGAGAAGTCACTACATGCGACATCATTCATCATGAAATTACACTATTCAAGAAACGCACTTCTATACCGGTAACTGTACTAATGGGTTCAGTGGCAGCTTCCGGAGGATATTACCTCTCTATGACCGGAGACAAAGTTATGGCTCATCCGACAACAATTACTGGCAGTATCGGAGTACTTATTTCAAAGCTGAGCATGAAGCAACTGATGGGAAAAATAGGAATCGAAGACGAAACGGTTAAGTCAGGCGCAAACAAAACCATGGGCAGTTTCTTCAAGAACATGAATGATGAAGAAAAATATCTTTTTCAGCAAATTGTCGACGCTATGTATGAAGGATTTCTAAAGGTAATTCTTGATTCACGTAAAGATCTTAAAGAACAGGAACTGCGGAAAGTTGCGGACGGACGTATTTTTATCGCAAAAGATGCCCTCAAATACGGACTTATTGATGAAATCGGATACTTTAACGATGCTGTAGCTTCAGCCGAAAAATCAGCAGGAATTGAAGGCGCTAAAATAATCACTTATGTACGGCCCGACTCCTACCGTCCTAACGTTTATGCCGGAGCAGCAATAACGAACGAAGGAACCATTAATGTTTTATCAATTGATATGGATTGGTTTACTTCTAAATACGGCACTCGCTTCATGTATCTCTGGAAGGATTAATTAGTTACTTTGAATTCGTTTCTCTTTCAAGATTTTCGAGAAAATCAAATGCCTCAGCATTTGATTTTCCGCACATTTCAAAGGAAGGCTTAAGACCGGAACACACATTCGGTCTTTCGGTTTTACCGAAAAGCATACACATATTATTCTCATCAAGCTGAATGCACCTTTCCCCTGCTTCTTTGCCATTCGGCATTCCCGGAATCGGCGATGATATTGAAACGGCAATACAACAGGCAGCACAGCCCGGACGGCATTCAGCCACGCTCTTTGTTATGATTTTATTCATATAAGTCAAAATTTACGGAAAAACAGCAATAACAGTCAAGATTCTTTTCTGCAATTTTGATACTCTAATTTAATAATCATCAGGAGAAACAAATGGAAACATCCGTAAAAACAAAAAAATTCAAGCATGTAATTCTTGAAGGAAATCATTATGAAATAGGGAAAAAGCAAGGCAAAGAACTGCTTACAGTTCCGGAATTCGTAAAATGGTACACCTCTCCCCCTTCCGGCAAAGGAAAACTTAGCGACAAGGATTATGCCGAAGCAGTTAATTTTTTCGATAAATACTGTCCTGGAATAAACACAGAAATAGAAGGAATGTCTGAAGTTCTAAAAGTTCATCCGCGTGAAATAGTATATTATGCTTTCACTCATACACCGAAAGGCAACTGCAGTCATTTCGCTCTTCTTCCGGAAATAACTGAAAACGGTCATACCATGGTCGGCAGAAGTTACGAATGGAACGACACACAGGATGACTTCAGACTATGTACGACAAAGGTAAAAGGAAAAGCCGCTCACCTGGGTTTTTCATGCATAATGCTGGGGCGCATTGACGGAATCAATGAACATGGTCTTTCAGTAACAATGAGCGCAGGGGCTCCTATGCGCGAAATATCCGCCGAAGGAATTAAGTTCTGGGCATTAATTAGAACAATTCTCGAAAACTGCAAGACTACAGAAGAAGCCATTGAAACTGTTATGACTACTCCGGTTTCATTTTATCTTAATCTGATAATCGCCGATAAAACCGGAAGGGCAGCTCTTGCAGAAATCGCATGCGGGAAAAAAGAAATTCATCACATAAACATAGAATCAAAGAAACAATACATTCATTCAACCAATCATTTCACGCTTAATGGAATGGCTCAAGAAACAACAAGAAGAATGAAACATTCCATTAAGCGCTATGACGCGATTGATAAACGGATAAATAAATCTATTCCAAAAGTATCGTATTCAGACATTAAAGAAATTCTTTCTGACAAAATGCCCGAAGGTGTTGCCTGCCATCATTATTCAGAAACGTTAGGAACATTATGGTCGCTGATTTTCGATCTAGACGAATGCAGAGCAGATATATGCTTCGGCTCGCCTCAAGTGAATGAATGGCACAGTTTTGATCTGTCAAGTGAACAGAATGAAACACATTATGAAGCCAAACTTCCTGATGAACTAGCCGATCCTTCAATCTGGAGTAATATATAACTGACCAAAATAATGGACATTCTCAAGAAGACTAAAGTCTAACAGAATCAGCAAAGTACAGTATTTCTAACTGTGCTTTGCTGCAACTATTACTTCTCTGCTCTGATATTAAAATTCTAATCAAACATCAATTTCTTTTTGCCTTGACAAAAATCGCTCATTGTTAGTACTGGCTAACATATATGTTAGGCTTATCTAATATTATTAGACTTAACATATTCAGGAGGCATAATGGAACTGAAAATCAAGGATTTTTCAGTCGGAGAATCGGGAGAAATCACCGGATATGAATCATCCGATTCTTCATACAGAAAAAAACTATTATCTATGGGCCTCACCAAAGGAACGGTTATAACGGTTTCCAAAACTGCTCCTCTCGGTGATCCTGTCGAACTCACAGTGAGAGGCTATAAACTTTCTCTCCGCAAAGCGGAAGCGGACGTTCTTGAATTGAGGAGGCGTGAAAATGACTGATAAAAAAACAGGCGGAAAAGTAATCGCCATTGCAGGAAATCCCAACTGCGGAAAAACAACTCTATTCAATTCGCTTACAGGCGCGAATCAAAGAATTGGAAACTGGCCGGGAGTTACCGTTGAAAAAAAAGAAGGAACTATGAGAACTTCTTCCGGCGAAATTACGGTAGTCGATCTCCCCGGAATTTATTCTCTCTCTGCATCTTCAGAAGATGAAAAAGCCGCACGGGACTATCTTCTGTCATTTGAAGCAGATCTTGTAGTCAATATAATTGACGGAACGAATTTTGAAAGAAATCTTTTTCTGACAACATATCTTCTCGAAATGAACATTCCGGTAATTGCGGTTATCAACATGATGGACATAGTCAGCAGAAAAAAAATGACTATTGACACCGATCATCTTTCTAAACACCTCGGCATACCTGTAATCGCAATGACTGCCACGGACAAAAAAGATGTAAAATCATTAGCTGAATTCATCACCGGAAACATAGGAAAAATCAAACCTTCTTCATTCCGTATTTCTTATCCGGAAGAAATGGAAAGCCTGATTACAAAAACGGAAACATTCTTTAAAAACAAAACAGCTTCAAGATTCAAGGCAGTAGGTTTTCTGGAAGGATCTTTTTCTTCAGGCGACATTAAAACTGAATTATTAACGGATTTGACAGATCACAAATTGAGAATTGAGAAAAAACTCGGCGAAAAAATAGACATGATAAGCGCTGACAGCAGGTACGCTTACATTCACGGAATATCATCCGATGTAATCAAGAAAACAGGAATAAGTTATTCCTTTACTTCAAAACTCGACTCTATCGCACTTAACCGGTTTTTAGGAATTCCGCTTTTTTTGTTCGCAATGTATCTTCTCTTCTGGTTTGCAATCAGTGTGGGCGGAGCATTTATTGATTTTTTTGACTTAACTTTCGGCGCAGTTTTCGTAGACGGCGTCGCGCAGCTTCTTGGAAAAGCAGGAGCATCGGACATCCTCATCACTTTTCTCGCCAAAGGCATCGGCGGCGGCATTCAGACCGTAGCGACATTTGTTCCGATTCTTTTTGCCATGTTCTTCGGTCTTTCGATTCTTGAAGATTCCGGCTATATGGCAAGAGCGGCGTTTGTCGTTGACCGTTTCATGAGATTTCTCGGACTACCCGGAAAAGCATTTGTATCAATGATTGTCGGTTTCGGATGCACCGTTCCTGCAATAATGTCCACCCGAACTCTTGAATCTAAAAAAGACAGAATGTTAACAATTTTCATGAGTCCTTTCATGTCGTGCGGAGCAAGGCTTCCCGTATATGTTCTTTTCGGTGCCGCATTCTTTCCTGCATCATCGGGAGTGATGGTATTTTCTCTATATTTAACCGGAATAATTCTATCAGTTCTTACTGGATTCCTTCTCACCAAAACAATCATGAAAGGTGAAGCATCGCATTTTATAATGGAGCTTCCGCCGTATCATCTTCCGCGTTTGAAGCATATATTGATTCACACATGGAACAGACTTAAACTCTTCGTACTCCGTGCCGGATCTGCAATTATTACAATAGTAATAATTCTCTCGTTTCTTAATTCAATAGGAACAGACGGCAGTTTCGGAAACGAAGATACAGATAAATCCGTACTTTCTTCAATAAGCAAAAAGATTACACCTGTATTCTCTCCTATGGGAATTGAAGAGGATAACTGGCCTGCAACAGTCGGAATTTTTACCGGAATCTTTGCAAAGGAAGCAGTAGTCGGAACACTTAATTCGCTGTATTCCGCGAATTCTTCGGCAGCGACCGAACAAGCTTCAGAGGAAACTCCTGAGAATATTGCCGGCTCATCTGAAAATTCTGAAGAACTAATTGACTCCGCTCAGGAAGAAGAGAAAAGTTTTTCACTGACTGAGTCTCTAAAAGAATCACTCTCAACAATTCCTGAAAATCTTTCCGGAGTTTTCGATTCTTTTTCAGACCCTCTTGGTTTAGGAGCAATTGACTCAACAGGCGACGAAAAAGCCGCCGCAGAAGAACTTGAGGCTGATGAAGGAATTTTCGCCTCCATGCGCATTAATTTCAGCAAGGGAAGCATGCAGGCTTATGCCTATCTTCTTTTCGTACTGATTTACTTTCCATGTGTTGCCGCTTTCGGGGCAATTAAAAGAGAAACAAGTCTCAAGTTTGCTTTCGGAGTTGCAGCATATCTTACAGTTCTCGCATGGATTGTTGCGGTTCTTTTCTATCAGATAACTACCGGATACAGCTTGTTCTGGATTATTTTCGCTTCGATTGCATGCCTTCTGTTAATTATAACTTTCAAGCTCATACTTCCAAAATTCAAAGAAGTCGAGGAGGATAAACAATGAATGCTGAAATTCTGATCATGATAGTACTTTTTTCAGCGGCCACGATTCTTCTTCTTATTAAAATATTCGGAAAGAAAAAAGACTCGGCGAAATGCGCGTGTTCTCACTGCTCTTGCGGAAAGAACTCATGCGATGACAATAAATTAAAGGAGAATTAAAATGAGAAAGATCATTATGACGGCAGCTGCCGCGGTTTTCAGCACGTCAGTTTTTGCTGAAGCACAAAAACCTGTAGAAGTTTCATTTTCTGCAGAAGGAATATTTTACGGTACAACTTATAAATCCACGGTAAAAAATGAAAATGGATCTTATTCCGCAATTCAGTTCGCACCTTCCATTTCAATTAAAAAAGGAATCGTTGAAGGAGTTTTGTCGCTTGAATATAATGGCCTTTACGGTGTTAATCCGTCTGAAAACGCTGATACTTCCGAGGATGTCGGACTAGGCGGAGGGAAAATACGTCTTGAAGTAGCTGAAGCTTATTTTAAAACTTCCATTCAGTCTCTTCCGGGTCTTTCAATAAAAGCGGGAATTGCTGAACTCGACTACGGTATGGTATTCGGAGATAATGCTCCGCTTGCCGGTTTTTCTTATGAATCGGAAAAAACCGGATTCAACGCCTTCTATGTTAAAACCTATGAAGGAGATTATAACAAAAACAGCGATGACTCTTCTATTTTCTGGTTTGACGGTTTCATAAACCTGGGTGAATCAAAATTAAAACCGGGTTTTTTCGTAACAAGAACAAAGGCAAATTCAGACGGGCAGTTCCGCGACAGCACGGGCTATATCGGAGCTATTAATGCAAATCTGGTTTTTGGATCTGCCGGAGTTGATTTTACAGGTGCATTCGCTTCCGGAAAAGACAAAGTCGAAGATATAAAATACAGAGGTTACGCATTTGATGCCGCTCCGTATTTTACTCCCATAGAAGGTATTAAAATCGGCGCATTTTTCACTGCCGTATCAGGCGATAATTCAACAACGGCTGACAAAAATGAATCTTTTCTTTTTTCAACAATAGACGGAACAGGAGCCGGTATCAATAACTTCAGACTTTATATCGTCGAAGACGGCGGCTCTTTCAGTTCAATAACAGATGTAACAAATGCTGGAAAGTACGGTATTGATACAGACGGAGACGGAGAATCAGATCTCGCACCTGGATACTATGCCGCCGGATTATCTTTCGAAGGCAGTTACGGAGATTTTTCTGCAAAACTTCAAGGCGCTTATGTTTCAGCAATGAAAGCTCCTTCTGGATGGAGTAAAAGAATGGGTGTTGAGATAGATGCAAACATTAGTTACTCTCTAAGTCCTGAATCATCAATTTTTACCGAAGGGGCTTTTCTTTCAAGCAGCAAGTTTTACGAATTCGGCGGAGTTCAGGATAAACAGAATTCATACTACGGAATTCTCGGAATGACATACACGCTTTAATCCCAACGTAATCCAATAACATTACTCATATTTTTTGCTGCCGGTATTACCGGCAGTTTTTTTTAACAATGAAATAGACTTGCCTGAATCTTCAAAAATTTAACATTATCCTGATATAACTCATCCGCTGGAGGAAATTTATGCAGTTACAAGGATACCGAGAATTAATCAGTAGTTTTCTTGATCTGATGAAAAGATATAAAGATATATCTTCTATCCGAATAGATGAAGACAAATGGACTTTAAAAGAAATGATCGGTCATCTTATAGATTCTGCTTCAAACAATCATCAGCGTTTTATACGTCTTCAAACAGATAAAGAAATAACTTTTCCATATTATGACGCAGAAGACTGGTCAAAAATTTCAAAAGTTAATGACCTTGACGATGAATTTCTTTTTTCGTTCTGGAAGCATTACAATGATTTCATCATACATCTTATCGAAAACATTGATCCGGAAAACTTAAATAATGAATGGAAAACATCCGAAGGAAACAAATCACTCGGATTTCTCGTGGATGATTATTTTTCACACATGAAAATTCACTATGCAATGTATATAGAAAGAGCTGATGAAATAATTTCAAAAATAATCAAAAAGAATTGATAAAAACAGCCCTCTTGCAGGAAAGTCCATTAATTTCATAATTAAAAGACATAAAGCTTTTAGAAGGGGGAAATTATGAAAAAGATACTAAAAATATTCTTTATTTTACTCGGAGTCTTGGTCATCTCAGGGGCGTCTCTGTTTTTGTATGTCGGAAGCTGGATAAAAAAAACTTCTGCAGTAACAACAGGTGATAAGATTTCAGATTACGGAAAAGAAAAAGAAGCTTTGCTTGTCATTGATCTTCAGAATGATATCACGCTTCCTGACGGAAAAATAGCCACAAACACAGCTCAGTCTGATGAAGCTATAGAAAATATCAACAGAATAATCAGCACGAAAAGAGCTGAAACTGTCTATATTCTTCACGAATTTGAAAGTGATAATCCGATTATCATGTTTATCACAAAAAACGCATTGCGTCACGGAGAAGAAGGCGCTAAAATCGACAAACGGATTAAAATTGAAGGCAACAATTTTTTTACCAAACATATCTCGGATTCATTTTCAAATAAAGATCTTAATGATTTTCTTGTTAAAAATAAAATCAACCATCTCTATATTGCCGGTGCCGATGCTGAATACTGCGTCGACAAAACCATAAAGGGAGCGCTCAACAGAAAGTATAAAATCTCTGTAATAAAAGATGCTGTTGTTACAAAAACCGACGAAGGCAGAAACAACAAGATACTGGATTTCTCATGTCTCGGTGTTGAAATACTGACAACCGAAGAAGCCTTAAAAAAACTCATTAAAGAACAATAAGATTCAGGATGAGAATTTCGATCAGCAAAATAAATAACGCTGAACTCGATAATATCAGAATTCTACAGCCGGAAGGCTGGTCAGATATCTTGACTGTCTTTAAATTTTACTGCACATCTGATTTCTGTTTTCCTTTCGTGCTTAACATAAATAATGAAATAGCAGGAAGCGGATGTGCAATCATTCTTGATAGAACAGCATGGCTTGGTCATATCATAGTTCATCCTAAGTACAGAAGAAACGGTTTCGGATCAATGATCGTATCCCACCTGATAAATTTCCTTAAAGAAAAGAATATTCAGACAGTTTCTTTAATTGCTTCCGATGAAGGATTTTCAATGTATCAAAAATACGGATTTGTAAAAACCGAAGAGTATCTGAGCTTTGAAAGAAATTCTGAAAATAAATTACAAACCCCTGACTGCGGAATTATTCCTTTTAACGAAAAATACCGGGATGAAATCTATTCTCTCGATGCAACAGCAAGCGGTGAAAATAGAACAAAAGTTCTTCAGAATCAGCTTTCAGAAAGCTTTATTTGTACCAGAAACGGATCCCTATCCGGATATTTCATTCCTTCTCTTGGAGAAGGCCTGATTACAGCCATTAATGCTGAAACAGGAATCTCTCTTTTAAAATACAAGAATCCCAAAAGAATTACTGTCCCGGAAACTAATACTCCAGCAATAAATTATGCATTATCTCAAGGCTTTGAGAAACGTGAAAGATTACATCGAATGGTTTTCGGCAAACATCTAAACCGCCGCCCGGAATATATTTATTCAAGAATATCCGGTTATTTCGGATAGTTATCCAAATTCTTAAAGTAATTGACATGAAGCCGAATTTCTATTAAATTATCTTGTTCATGTTGTTTTCAGGGAGGGAACCATGAAGATAGAAGGTGTGCATCTGCAGAATGATGCCGCGGTTAGGGCAAACCGCAGTACATCCCGTCAGATTAGAATTGAACAACCTCAAAGAGCCGAACAGCCGATGATGTCGTCCGGAAGGAGCATTATGGACGCTTTCATGATCATCCAAAAGGCTCAGGCAATAGTAAGCCAGGCTCTTTCAGTATCGTCAAGATTGATGAATATGGCTTCGGAAACGATTATAACCGGTGATACCAGCAGACAGGAGATTAACACAGAAATTTCAGACATCGGCAATCAGCTTGGTCAGTTCGGTCCAAAAATTACCATTCCGCCATTCAATCCGCAGACTCAGGACAATCTTGCTCTTGCAAAAGAAGACATTTCAACTATGCGGGAAATGCTTCAGTCAAAACTTGACTTTGATAAAATGTCCGAAATTAATAACAACCTGGCGGAAACAAATCAGAATTTAGCTGCAAACGCAAATTATTATGAACAGCAGATTCCTGTAAATGAGAACATCGACAAATCAATGGATTACGCAATATCGTTCATAAAAAGCAGTCCTGTTTCGGCATTAACGGCACAGGGTAATATCAACCAGGCAAATTTAAATTCACTCATATAGGAGCAATCATGCAGGTTTTTGACGGATTTATAGCGGCAATAGCATCGGAACTTAAAATCAAGTTCCACAAAACTGAGGAAGGACATTACTCCACAAAAATTGACTTTGACAACAACAGAGCTCAGGAAGTTTTAATCTCTCTTGCAAAAGATGAATCAGGAGACAGAGTTATTCACTATTATTCGGCAATTGCTGGACTAAAAGAAGATTCTGCCGAGCTTTATAAATTCGCACTGAAAACGAACGCAACTCTAGAATACGGAGCGATTGCTCTTACTGGCAAATCGCTTATCTTAAGAAGTTCCATGCTGTTAAAAAACTGCGAACCGGAACGTTTCATCAAATCTCTTTTCTATATCGCCGCAAAAGCTGACGAACTTGAAGAAGAACTTACCGGTAGAGATAAAAACTAAAATTTCTTAGAAGCATTAATCAATGATGTTTTTCATTTGATTAATGCTTCATTATCTATTACAATCATATAATGTTAAGATCAATAGTATTTTCAGTAATATTTTTTATAATAAGCCATACACCACTCTTCTCAATTGAGAATGATCCCCCTTTTATTTCCGGGGATTTCATTTCTCAAAACACACTACTAGCAGCATTAATATTTTGCGCTTCTTTAATCTTGAATGTATGCGCTATTATCATTATACTAAAGCAGAAAAAATCTGAAAAAACGCTCATTGAAAAAACAAATATTCTCAATGACATTCTATTAAATGTACCTCATTACATTTTCTGGAAAGATGTATCCGGAATATACCGGGGATGCAGCAAAAGTTTTGCGGAAATAACAGGTCTTAATTCTCCGGAATCAATAATCGGAAAAACAGACAATGAACTTCCGTGGAGAAATGATGACCGGATAGCTTATATAAAAATGGACGAAGCTGTTGTTACCAGCGGAAAACCGATAATCAACATAGAAGAACCTCTCAGAAGTTCAGACGGAAACATATCAACAATTTTAATTTCTAAAATACCGTTGAAAACTTCATCTGGAAAAATTACCGGAGTTCTTGGTCTTGCTTTGGATATAACTGAAAGAAAAAATCTTGAGCAGCAGTTAAACCAATCCGAGAAAATGGACATTTTAGCACAGCTTTCAGGGGGTATTGCTCATGATTTCAACAATATGCTTGGCGGAATAATGGGCAATGCTGACATGCTTTTGACTCAGCTGCCGCAAAATTCGCCCTATAAGGAATATGTTAATCTAATTATAGACGGATCAGAAAAAGCTTCAGAACTTGTCGGGAAGCTTATGGCTTTTTCACGTAAAACAGATTCGGCAAAAATCAAAACAGATTTAAATGATTCTTTAAAAGACATATCAACGACTCTCAGCCGTATTTCTAGAAATAATATCGTAATCAACACAAACTTTAAATCAAATGATCCTTACGTCCTTGCAGACTCTCCTTCATTGCAGAGCATATTATTGAATATCTGTGTAAATTCAAAAGAATCAATGCCTGAAGGCGGAAGTATTTCAATATCAACAGAAAATGTATTTCTAGATGAGACTTATATTAAAACATGTGTTCACAAAGTTACACCGGGAGATTACATAGAGGTTGATATAAGCGACACTGGAAGCGGCATAGATAAAAACATAATCGATAAAATATTTGATCCATTCTTTTCAACAAAAACTGATTCTAATCATCAAGGACTCGGACTTTCAACAGTATTCGGAAATGTCAAAAATCTAAACGGTACCATAAACGTCTTCAGCGAAAAAGGAAAAGGAACATCTTTTCGAATTTATTTTCCTGTTCTTAAAACTGATGTCGGAAAAATATCTGCTGAAACCGACAATCTTATATACGGAAACGATTGTCTGCTTCTTATAGATGATGAAGATATTATCCGTAAAACCGCCTATGAACAGCTTCTTTATCTAGGCTACAGCGCATTAATGTCAGATGAAGGTCTACGAGGAATAAATATTTACCGTGCAGAAAAAAACAGAATTGCAGCTGTAATTCTTGATTTAATAATGCCCAATCAGAACGGAATCGATGTTTATAAAAAACTTCTCGAAATAAACCCGGAAGTTAAAGTTCTGTTTACATCCGGATTTTCAAGAGATGCTTCACTTGACGAACTTCTTATGTCAAAAAATACGGGATTTATCAAAAAACCTTTCAGACTGTCGCCTCTCAGCAAAGCAATAGCAAAACTCCTTCAGAAGTAAATCATCCAAGAAGAATAGACTCCGCTGCATTTTTTGATAAACCTTCTATCTTCAATATTTTCTTTTTTGATTTCTCGCCTTTGATTACTGAAATTCTGCTCTTGGCAATTTTCAATGTTTCAGAAAACAATCGAATACACTCGGCATTTGCTTTGCCGTCAACAGGAGGTGAATTTAAATATGCTTTTAAACCCTTTTCAGTTTTTACTATTATGCTTTTTGATGATTTCGGCTGAACGCTTACTTCTATAAGTGCAAATTCCATACTTCTGTCAATTAACTAAATTAATCCCGGAATATCAATACAAAAAAGGCCGCACATGGCGGCCGAAACACATTACTGTGAAAGCTTGCCGTCTTTTATGACAACATCCTTACTTCCGCTTACTTTTATTTTAGAACCTGTATCTTTGATCTTAATTTCAGCACCGTCAGGAGCTCCGCCCATCTGAGTAGTACTGCCGTTGATAGAAGTATGAGTAGTTCCTACTGTTTTAACTTCGATATCATATTTCTTGGAATCCTTATTAACAAGATTCGCAGAGAAAAGAGACACCGTCAAAAGAAATGCGCAGACCGAAAATAATACTTTCATAAATTCCCCCTTTTGTATATTTATAAAGTATCCTCTTAATAAAAACAAGAAAATTATGAATATACTAATCTGTTTTTAGACTAACATATTCATGTACAAATGTTATTACTTCTGCAATTTTAGTGTCTCGCGGAAGAAATTCCGAAAACCTTTCAATAGTTCTTCGCCTTTTAATTGTTCTAAAAGATTCACGGTAATTTAAATCAAAAACCCAAGCCAGATGAATCAGCTTCATATCATTATAATTTTTCCGTAAACTATTAGAAATTGTCTTTTTCTCATAAATCAAATCAACAATTTCAGAATTAAACCCGCTTGTATCAGGAAGATCAAGTTCAAGAGCTTCATTTTTAATTTTTGCCCGCGACAAATGATAATTGCAGAACAATTCAAGAATATCGATTTTATCTGCATCACGTGTAATATTTACAAATCTTCGCAATTGAGGATCTGTTTCATCGGGAATATTCTGACGGTTATGAAGCCTTGTGCAATTAACTACAATTCTTCGGATTTCAGTATCAACTCCTTCAAGGACATCTGAATTCACAAGAATTTCATAACCGAACTCGGCATGATTAACCGATTTTGAATCAAGAAATGTTTTAAATTTTATAAATTGATCAAATCTTCCTATATCATGAAATAGTGCGCATAGGTAAGAGACTTTCTTATCATTATCCGAAAAAGTTTCCTGATTAGAAATTCTTTTTGCTATTCCGCAGACTCTCATTGAGTGATGGAGTTTCAGGAGCATATTTTCTATGATAAAGGAGTTGTCCTGCATCTTTCCGGCAGAATGAAGTTTTCTTTCTACATATTCGGCAAATGCCTTCCGGCATATATCAATCTGATTCGACAACACGACAAACTCCCTTAATAACTATTTTTAATTCAGGTTTCAATTATGTTTTATGATATATTCTGTAAATTATATTTGACTGAACGGTTTAAAATTATATAAATCAAATATTCGTTAATCCTGATTTTACCGGAGATAGTATGAAATATTTCTCAAAATTATCCGTTCTTCTTATAACCACCGCAATATTTTCTTCTTGTTTCACAGTGAACGGTGAGGCAAAAAAACGCCCGTTAGCTAAAATCGACAAAGTTTCTATCGACTCGGTATCTCTTTCGTCAATTACTCTCAAAATAGATATGTCTATCAACAATCCATATATACTGAGTGTAGATATTAACAAGGCGATAATGGAAACCTATGTTGAGAATGAGCGTCTTGTATACACCGTCAACAATTCTCCTTTGAATATTCGAGGCGGAGAAACAATGAAGACCTCATTCAAAGTTAAACTTAAATGGGCGGAACTTGACAAAGCATCTACCAATTACATGGACAAAGACGATCTAACAGTAAAAATAATAACTGTTGTCGACATCAAACTTCCTGATATCCCCGGTCTTCCTGAAACAGTCATGCTTTCATACACAACTGAAAAAATAATTCCGGCACTTAAACCTGAGGTTTCATTCAAAAATTTCAGTCTTGTATTTCCTACAAAAGAGGCTGTTTCAAAGGCATTAGTAAAAGCAAAAAAATCACCTCTCGCTCTTGTACGTATTTTGGGATTATTCGCGGGAAAGCAGAATGAAGAAGCCGCAAAAGATTTAACTGATCTGGATCTTTTAATATCCCTCAATTTTGATGTAATTATAGAAAATAAATCCAGGGGTAAAGTTAATATCGATTCCATTCATTATAATGTAAAATATAACAACATTTCATTTATATCCGGTCAAACGGATCTTCTTCTCAATGAAGGACAGATATCAAAAGCCAGAATGGGGAATGATTTTAACACGAGGTCTTTTCATAAAGCGCTGATTTCTCTTTTTGATGAAAAGAAAAGAGACTTCAAGGTTGAAGGATATGCAATAATGATATTTCCGCCGGAAATATCAAAGGAGCCTGTCAGGCTTAATTTCGGAAAGGATTAATTCAACTGCTTCTTTAAGGGATGGCTTTACCGGATATTCAGTGATTTCATCCCTGTGACTTTCTCCATGACCGGTGAGAACATAAATACCGCGCCCGCCGAAATTCCGTGCGAATTCTGCATCTGACTTATGATCTCCAATCATATAAGATTCGGATAAATCAATTCCGTATTTATCACGCGCGATGTAAGCAAAGTAAGGAGAAGGTTTTCTGCAGCCACAGTTTTCTCCGAAATCATGGGGACAAACGAATAATTCCCGGATAATAATTCCGTAATCATAAAGTACTCTTAAAACATAATCATTAACGGTTTTTACCTGTTCAGCTGTCGTAACTCCTTTACCTATTCCGCTCTGATTTGTTACTATAAATAATTCAAAATGATTCTGAAGTTTTTTAAGGGATTCAAAAGTAAAATCATAAAAGAAGACATCAGAAATATCGCCGATAAATCCTCTATCATCGATCAATAAACCGTCGCGGTCAAGAAACACTGCCGGACGCAGATCATTTCTTTCCATAAATTTCTTCCGGATCTTTAACTCTTTTTTGATTAATAACAACCTCACCGTCTTTGACAGAACGGAAAAAACAGCTTTTATATCCTTCATGACACGCAGCTCCGCCGTTTTGCTCGACAAGCAGAAGAACAGTGTCAAGATCACAATCTATCATAATTTCTATGACGCGCTGAGTATGACCGGATGATTCGCCTTTCATCCATATCTTATTCCGCGATCTGCTGAAATAACAGGCATAACCTTTTTCAATAGTCATGTTCCATGCTTCTTCGTTCATATACGCAAGCATCAGAACTTCACGAGTCTCGAAATCCTGTGCAATCACCGGAATCAATCCTGTTTTTGAAAAATCAGGTTTCATCATTCCCCCTTATAAAGAGGACTGATGCTCCTGAGAAAAGCAACAGTTTCCTTCAGTTTATCAACCGTATAATCAGCATCCGCCATAGTGTTTTCTCTTCCGAAGCTGAAACGGATAGAACCATGAGCTCTTTCCTTATCGTCAGACAGAGCCATAATAACATGAGAAGGATCAAGTGAGCCGGTTGAACACGCGCTTCCTGTAGAAACAGAAATTCCATGAAGATCCAGACGAAGAAGAATTGACTCACCTTCAATATACTTGAAAGTGATGTTAGAAGTTGAAACCTTTCTCTTTGAATTCTTTCCGTTGATAATTATATGCGGAATTTCTTTCTGAACACGGTCTTCAAAATGATCACGTATCTTTTCTTCCTGCGCATGATTCTTTTCCATTTCTTTTGACAACGCAGAACATGCCGCGCCGAAAGCCGCAATACCTATTGTGTTTTCTGTACCGGCACGGAATCCGCCTTCCTGATGTCCGCCGTGAATCAAAGGAGTGAGTTCTTTTTTTCTTTTAGCGAAATTTTTTACATAAAGAAGTCCGATTCCTTTCGGCGCGTACATCTTATGAGCCGAAATCGATGCTGAATCAAATGGCAAATCCTTAAAAGAAATAGGAATGCTTCCAGCAGCCTGAACCGCATCTACATGGAAAAATATATTTTTTTCTTTAGCAAGACGGCCTATCTCTTCAACTGGCTGAACAGTTCCAATTTCATTATTGACCCACATCACAGAAATTAAAACCGTTTCTTTTTTGATTAAATTCTTAATAGTTTCAATTTCAACAACACCGTCCTCATTTACCGGCGCGAGAGAAAGATCGAATCCGTTGCTCTCAAGATATTTCGCAGTTTCAAGAATCGCCGGATGCTCAATAGCGGAAATAATTATATGAGGTCTGAAATCATATTTCTTATTCATAAACGATTTCAGAATGATATTATTCGATTCTGAAGCGCATGAGGTAATGATCATGTCTTCTCTGGGGCACCCGAAAAATTCTGAGATGGAATTGATCGAGCTATATAATTTCTCCTTTGCGTCGCGGCCTGTTTCATGAAGAGAACTCGGATTTCCGTAATACGGCAAAAAATCCGTTATAGCCTTAATCACATCGGGATGCAAAGGTGTAGTTGCATTGTTATCCAGATAGACTCTCATTTTACGCCTCTTTATCAGGATTATATGTTTTCTCTGAATAATATCTCTTCACAAAATTCGCCTGAATCTGCTTTGCGTTTTCCTGACATTTGCCGCAGACAGTTCCAATCTTCGTTCTTTCCTGAAGAGTTTCCCAGTTAGTAGCGCCTTCGAGAACTTCCATACGGATATCTTCTTCAGACACATTGAGACATTGACAGACAATCGGAGACTCAGCTTTCTTTATCGGATTGGTCAGATTGTTTTTCTTATAATAATCGTCGATTGCCGCCTGTAGAGCCTTGTCTCCTAGTACCGAACAGTGAATCTTGTTTGCAGGCAGACCGCCGAGATATGCGATTATCTGCTCAGGTGTTACTCTATATGCGTCATCAAGTTTCATTCCGCCGTTTTCGAGAACAAGTTCAGACAGAGCAGAAGTTGACGCAATCGCCGAAGCGCATCCGAAAGTCTTCCACTTGAAGTCGGCAATTCTTCCATCCTTAACTTTGATTAAAACCATCATCATATCGCCGCATGCCGGCGAGCCGACCGAACCTTCTCCATCGGCATGATAATCCTCAGGTGCACCCGCAAGCATGTTCTTAGGCGTCATAAAATGCTTCTTAACATTTTCATTATATGCCCAGTTTGTATCCATAATATCTCCTATTTTGAGCAGATGCTCTTTAGTGTTATTTTTTCAAACGAATCCTTTACTTTACTATTCAAGTTACGCCAGAGTTCATGAGTGAAACATTCTCCAGAAGCCGAACATTCATGCGTATCGACACACTCCGCAATTTTAAAAGAACCCTCAAGAGTTTCGATTATCTCAAGAAGATTAACCGAACCGGAATTCTTTGCGAGAACAAAGCCTCCGCCCTTACCCTGAGTGCTTTCAAGAATACCCGATCTCTTGAGTTTATTAAAAATATTCTCAAGATACCTTTCTGAAATCTTCTGGCGGGCTGCAATCTCTTTAATAGAAACAGGATTCCCCTCACCGTTTACCGAAAGATCAATCAGAGCTCTGATAGCATATCTGGACTGAGCTGAAAGTTTCACTTTTGCCTCTGAGGACAAGATATCTCAATAGTGATTATTGGCAAGAAAAATATCACTAATTTCGTGATGTTTAACAAGACGGTTACAATTGACGGTATTTCTGTATTATATGGTGGTTTAATAGCGATCAACGATATTGATTTTTAAGGGAATAATAGGAACGAGGGAGAAAGTTAAGATATAATCACAATTTAATTTTTTGATAACTTTAAATCATCAAAAAATATAAAGAAAAAAATGTTCGTATCGATCAGAACTTTCATATATTCAACAGATCTTCAGCAGACATTTTATAACCGGCATTCATTTTAAAAGAAGCCTTCCCTTTTAAAATTCCAATTTTCCGGCTATTTCTTTTGTATTTCTTATAAGGAACAATAACTGCAAGTTTTTCATGCCGTTTTCCGTATTCAATAACAACTTCATCTCCATTTTTCAGGACGTCAATAACGGATGAAAAATCAGCCTTAAGATTCGCAACATTTATTGTTTTCATATCTTCTCATAATTAATAATTAACAAGTTGTCAACCTGGTTTATCAAGCAGTTTGACAGAAGTTTATTTAAGAGAGAATTAGACAAAGATAAAATTCGCTGACTTCAACAATTGGTTTATTAAAACATATTCTTTATTTTTAACTGACAGTTTTTGATTAGGTCACAATTTTTATAAAAAAATCTGCTCCGAGGAGCAGATTTTTCATTAATTATTCTTTATTCATTCTTCAGTATTATTTATTCACTGTTCATTATTAATTATTAATTGTAAAAAACGGCGTTAGCCGTTTTTTACCTGCTCCTACAGAAGCGGAAGCCGAGGTGGATTCCAAAGGCTTCGCCTTTGGAGCCTGCCCGGCTCAAGGGCAATTACACTACAAACGTTTCTATCGACAAAATCTTATAAGAAGATTTGATATCACCGTAAACGATATCTGCTGTTTCTCCCTGTTTCTTTTTCAAGAGAGCTTTTGCAAGTTCTGAACGGTAAGAAAGAATATTCTTCTCATAATCCGCATCCCACGGTCCGAGAATTGCGTATTTAATCTTTTCAGAGCTGTCAACTTTTTCAAGCTCAACAACGGTTCCCGGCATAACGGTTTCTGTGCTGACCTTAGAAAGATCAATTATCTTTGCCTTCTTAATTTCGCTATCAAGCTTAGAAATCGATTTCTTAAGAATGGACTGCTTCTCCAGAAGAGAGCTGTAGTCAACATTCTCTCTCATGTCTCCTGAAAGATCGGAAGCTATCGAAAGCTCTTTTGTAAGCTGAACCATTTCAACATTAATCATAGCTGAAAGTTCTTCAGTCTTTTTATCGAATCCGCTCTTTAGAACAAATATTTCCTCTGCATCGACATCAACCTGTTCGGTATCTTTAACATTTGACTGAGGAGCAAAATCATTAAACTTCTCAACAATTGTCTGCCTGATCTTTTCAAGCTGCCAGTCTTCAAGATAACCGGAATTAGCTGCCATGTCATATAGTTTCGCGCAGATGCCTTTATCATTTTCAGAAATTACTTTTTTTAGAATCTCATTTTCTCCGCCGAAAACTATATCAAGCACGATGTTTTTCAAACGGACGGACTTCAGTTCGATTCGCTTGAGATCATAAACAAGTCTGAAAAGAGCAAGACTCAAGTCTTTGACAGAATAATCGAGCCAGTCATAATTCCATGAAGAAGAAAGAATGTTTCTCGCAACCCACAGAAAGAGTTCAGGAAACTCCTTCGCTCCGACAGTGACTCTTTCAATATATCCATTAATGCATTTGAACTGATGGTCGCGAATAAGAATGTTCATGATATACTTATGAATTCTAACCGGAGTCTCAAATAATATATTCCCGAATATGGACGACCAGTCATTTCTTTCTTCTCTGATGAGATTGATAAAATCCTTCTTATAATCATAAGAAGAAATCTTTGAAGAAATTAAAGGAAGTTCTCTGCTCTCTTTTATGAAAGCTATCACTTTTACTTTTATATCATTCAATTCGCTGATTTCCGTAGAGGAATACTTCTCAAAACTTTTCAGAATAAAATAAGAAAGAATGAGCTTGGTATTCGAACCTTCGCTTGAAGCTGAGATAAAATTATCAATAAAGAGATTTATATCATTTTTCACTTCAGAAAACTGAACATTGTTAATCAAATCAAGAGCCGCATCAAGCCGGCCGCTGAATGAAGGTGCATTCTTGTATCTTACTAAAAGATCTTCATAATATGTAACAGGTTTATCTCTAACAAAAATCTCATCTTTTTTCTGTTCAGAAAATGCGAATTCTGCATCTTTCTTGATAAGATTTTTTGCCTTGGTCCACCATTTTGACCAGTTTTTTTCCTCAACATAATCTGGAATCAAATCTTTCTTGATGGTCATAAGGTTAATTCTTTTTCCGTGCGAATTTATCAGCAGACGGAAAAATTCCATAAAGTCGGAAGTGAAAAGTTTTTTTATCTCTTCAGGATTCTCATGTCTTTGCACATAAAAATGATCTTTCTTCAGCGGTATAAGCGACTGAAGAGCCATTTGAACAGTCATCTTATGATTTTCTTTGCCTTTAAAATCCAAAACTATGTCATCCTGATTGATTTCCTTAATCAGACCAAGTCCCCATGTACGGTGCATTACATAGTTTCCGGAATCAAAAACAATATTATTCTCAAAAGCATCAAGAGCCGTCTTTATCGGAGTTTGATAATCAGCGAGCTTCGAAATCGCCAAAAACTGCTGAAGCTGAGAATGTTCCGAATATTTTTTTTCAAAATGCTTTATGATTTTTTTTCTTGAGTCAAAATCATCTTTTCTGTTTTTGAGTACATGTTTAAGAATATCAATTGAAACATCATCATTGTCTGAATAAAATGAATACAGTCTCTTATACATATCAGCAGCAATTTCTTTTTGCTGTACGTCAGAAAGAAGTCTTTCTATCTTATCAAAATAAGGAAGTTCATCCTTTGAAGCTTCAATTATTTTATCCAGAAGTTCTGTAACTTCCGAAAAATTTCCGTCTTTGATATAACCTTCAAAAGCCAGCTTTAAATATTGAGACGACTTTTGTTTGTCTTCAGATAAAGCAAGTGCCAGTTTTTTTGCCACTTCTGAATCAAATCTGTTTATCTTTATAAGCTCTTCCCAGATAGGAACAGCTTCTTTAACTTTTTTCAGTTTTTCATAACTTAATGCGAGAGCACGTAAAGCAGCCCTGTTTTCACCGAATTCAAGAATCCTGTCGGCGATATGACCCACAATCGCCCATTTCTGGGCATTAACATAAAGATTAAGAAGTTCCATCAGATGGCTTTTGCTGTCCATTGAATCTTTGCCGAAAGAAATGAGACCCAAAAGATACATCGCAATAACAGAGTTCTGATAATTTGCCAGATGTTCCCGGCAATGCTTTACAAGCTCTTCTTCTGCTGATTCGCCTGCGGCAGAATTATAAAAATCATCCAGAACTTTAAATCTATTGATGCTGATGTCTTTGGGATTTATTCTTCCCCAAAGTTCCTCTTTAAGAAGTGATTCAAGCCTTTCAATTATTTTTTCTTTAGACATCCCTTCTTCTCCTTTTCTTCATGTTATAATGCATTGATCATTTTTTCATTGCCGCATAAAACAAAAGAGTACCCTTACATGGATACTCTTTTGAACAGATCCATTTGTAATTAAATTACTTCGGACTATCCGCTTTTTTCTCCGGCTCTTTCGAATCATCTTTTATCGAATCAAAGTTTTTCTCAAGACCCTCGCCGTCAAAGTTTACTTCAAAAGTTTCAGTAAGAACTTTAATCTGGTCAAAAAAGAAAAATGTATTATCCGTCGATGCGTGAGGTGTTGATCTCAAAATTATTCTTTCAAGCTTCAGCGTTCTTGTCTGAGGAAAAGTGTCCGTATCCTGAGGAATATATTTCGGAATATCAGCCTTAACCGGCTGCCATCCAACGAAGTTAACTGAACCGAATTTCAGAATATGAACATTATCCTTATAATCTTTTACCCATGCTTCAAGTTTATAGTCCTGACCTCTTCCATGTACCCATATAGAAAGAGCACGTGAACGGCCTGGCATCTGAAGAGGTTTTTCAGGAATCAAATGAACTGAATTATATCCAGGATACTTGAACTGAAAATTAATTCCCAATACTTTTGTTTTCTGAAGACCTTTTCCGTTTGCCGCCCATTTTTCAACTGCTAAATCGGCAGGACCGCCTTCAACAGTTTTCAGCTGAACATGCTTAACAGGATTTCTTCTTTTCTTGTTGTCGCCTTCTTCCTTAAGCATCTTTGGTGTAGTTTCAACATTCCATTTAACTTCTTCTGTTTCGAAGTCATCAACTACAACAGCTCTCACTTCTTCCTGACTGATGTCAGGCTGAACATTTGTTACTATTTTTGAAAAGGAACGGCTCACAGCAAACACAAGAGTTACTGTTAAAACTGCAACCGTTATCCTTTTTATTTTTACTATACTCATTTTTTCCTCCGCCTTAGCGCACTTATCTTATTACTGAATATTACCAGTTGTCTCTGATATTAGGATCTCCGGTAAACTCAGAAAGATCTGTAATAACTGTCAGGTTATCAAAGTACGAGTAGAACGTACCCGGAACTTCATAAAGATCACTTTCTATGAACAATGAAACAAAATGAAGATTTTTATCAAGAAAAGCGTAGCTCGGCGACTGCGGAAGCCAGCCGGGAACAACAACGCTCATTTCTCTCCATCCCCAGAAATCAAGTTTCCCGATTTTAATTTTATGAATGTGTCCTTTGTAATCTCTAAGTTTAACATAAAGAGTGTGTCTCATCTTTCTTCCTAAAACCCACACTTTTATTTCCTTAGCCTTACCGCGGATAATGTACTCGTTCGGAGGAAGAATTTCAACACGGTCAAAACCTCTGTCTATAAAATAGGTTTTAACACCAAGAACGTGTTCATTCTTGTGTACAATACCGTTATCATCTTCCAAAGGTATATCAACCGGTTCAACAGTTCCATCGTCCTTTATGGTCGATGGTTTTCCCGGATATTTACGTATTTTTGTGTCGCCGAGAGGACAAGTCGCAGTGGCTCGCCAGTCTTCACACTCTTCAAAATCATTAAGCCAGTCCTGAACAAGACCGTCCTGTTTCTTTTTGGTTCCTTCCTTTGTTTCTGCAGCCGTAGTAGTACCTGCTTCCTGAGCAAAGATTTTGTAGTCGCTTACCGCAATAACTAGAAATCCTACCAGAACCGGCAACAATAAGGATTTTAACTCCTTTCTCATTTGCGACAACTCCTTTTATAAAAATTTAATCACGTAGAATTTCTTCAAGATATCTCACAATACTGAAGAATGAAAGTAGTCCATAGGAAGGACACTCTCGTTACTTTATCGGCATTTAAAGCGTAAAAATTAAATATTAATTCGCATTCAGCCAACTCTGATCGAAAATAATTATAAGTGGAAAAATATAATTGTCAACTAATTAATCGAAGAGTAATAAATCGAATTTTTTTAATGGTAAAAGCGCATCAATCCCGAAAGAACTCCCATAATACTTATATCATCTGACATAATCGGGGAATATGCGGGGTTCTCTGCACGAAGAACAACTTTACTGTCCTTAAGCATTAGTGTTTTCAATGTTGCCTCGCCTTCAACCAGTGCAGCTACAATATTTCCGTTTTCAGCCCTGTTTTGCTTTTTGATTAAAACTATATCACCGTCAAAAATTCCGGCACCCGTCATTGAATCGCCTTTAACACTGAGAGCAAAAAACTCTCCCCTTCCGATATAGTCTTTGGGAAACTCAATATATTCTTCAATATTTTCTTCCGCAAAAACCGGCAAACCCGCGGCAATTCTTCCAACCAAAGGAATTGAAACGGTGTTTTTCTTTTCTTCTGATTTCCCGATTAGAATTTCAATAGCACGCGATTTATTCTGACCGCACCGGATAAAACCTTTCTTTTCTATTGCCTTCAGGTGATCATATGCACCTTTGGCCGTCATCGAAAATCTTTCGGCAATTTCTCTGACAGTCGGGGGAAGACCTGTATCGTCGATTATCGTTTTTATATACTGAAAAACTTCATTCTGTTTTTCTGTAAGAACCTGTGTTTTTTTCATAGCTTCAATAACTATACGCACGTATAGATGTCAAGCAATTAGCGGAAAGAATCCAGAAGATCCGTTTCTGAAGAAAATACCGAAATAGATTCAGGAATATTAACCAATGACAGAAGACGCTGATTTTTCTGTGAAAGATTTGCAACAGCAACTTTACCTTTTTTTTCCTTAACCAGATTTGCCAAACGGATCAGCATGCTCAAACCTGAACTGTCAATCTCTTCATTTTCCTTGAAATCGGCATATAAATACTTAGCGCCGCCGTCGATTAATGTTTTCAAAACAAGCCAGACTTCACGCGAGACAGCATAATCAACTTCTTTCGGCATAACAATTTTATATACTGCCGCCGAATCTGAAATACTATCCGCAGGCGAAAGACTGACAATATCTATCTGCAATTTAAAATTTTCCTCCGGTCAGAAAGGTACGAGCCTCTGAATTATTATCCATAACGAAAAAGAACCGTGAAATATCAAGCGGCTTAAGCATCACTTCAACATTTTCCGAAATATTAGTTATAACGAGGGCGCCTTTGACGGATTTTATAAGTTTTGAAGCATTTATTAAAACTGAAATTCCAATGCTGTCTACAAAATCAAGATTTTTCATATCTATAATTATCTTTCTGGCTCCGCCCTTTACCATTGTTCGGAAGATTCCCCAGAAAGAATCACACAAATGCATCGAACGGAAAAAATCCGCTTCAAAAATAAAAATAGAACCGACTGCATCGGCCTCTACATCATTTGAGGTAGAAATCAGTTCAGCAGACAAAATCATTATCAACTCCGTTTGAAACATGGTAACGCTAACATAAAAAGTAAAAAAATTCAAGCTATTAATTATGTCTTGATTACAACATATAGTTTAGCATATGAATACCTCTAACTTGTCAGTTGTTTCTTTTACAAATTATCGTTTAGGCATATACCACGGATCTGCATCGTAACGGTCGGAATTTCCTCCGTCACTGTTTTCATAAACAACAACAAAGGAAAGATCTCCATTATCCGTTAGTGTAGGTTCTCCTACTCCTGCCGTGTTTCCCGCAGAGACAACAAGCTGACGGCTACCCCAGCTGTTCCAATCACCGGGATTCTGCTGTTTAACCCTGAACACTGCAAGTTTTCCATCAATGTTTGTTGCGGAGAAATACAAGAAGTAGTCTCCACTACTATCTCTGTACAAATGAGGCTGATGCTCCTGCGAAGCAGTATTTACCGTACTCAGGTTATCAACAGCAGACCAGCTGGCTCCGTTATCATTGCTGATTGAATAGTATATATCATGACTTCCCAGACCGCCTGGATAATCGTTGCTGTCAAACATCAAAACAATAGTATTACTTCCGACATTCTCCATATCCGGATTATCCTCGGTATAATCTGAGTGAGGAAAATTCGCAAGGGGCGCTCCTGAACCGGATGGATTCAAGCCTGTATTATCAACACTCCAAATATCAAGATCATATGTCGTAGGTTTGTTGTTTGAGGTAAAAACAAACTTTTCAAGAACTGCTCCGCTTTTTCTATAAGAAAACGGAGCTCCTTCGCTAAAAACAGATTTAGAAACTCCGGAATTCGTCCAGTTAGAAAATCTTTCCGACAAAGAGTTTCTATGCGAATATAAAACATCTCCATGTATCCAAGAGGTTCTTCCTGCCGGATTTGAAACAAGATCCATTCCGTACAAAGGACCGCGCAAATAAGGACCGAACTGATCAGGATCGAGTCCTGCTAAACTAAAAGAAAGCATATCTCCCGGAACATAAACGCAATACAAATCAAGACCGTCCCGGCTGATATGTATCCCATCTTCCCATCCCATGGTTGATAGATTTTGCATGAAAGGCGAATAAAACTCAGAAGGAAGCTCATTGACAACTGCGGCATTTTCCTTTATATTTGTCCATATTTCTTCCTTTGTCATATCAGAACTTTTATCACTGCCGCAAACGGATAATGCCAATGCAGAAAATAGAATTAATTTATTTTTAATCATATAATATTTCAGAGCCTCTTCATAATATATATTAAAAGTGATTTATCAGCAATAGTATTTATTACCTTTTCCCGAGCATTATTTCTTACATAAAAAACCCCGGCCGAATTTCTCTTGCCGGGGCTGACCATACTTAATCAATAATATAGAAATTATCCCTTAGAATTTTTTTCCATGGCTCTTAGTGCCCTGCGGACATTAATAGCAGGAGATAGATTTTTTATTTTTTGTTCCAGTTTGGGTTCTCTTACAAATTTATTTTTAGTCCAATTGTAAACTGCAGTCTCAACAAAATAATCATTTCCATTCTGATAAGAACAAAGAATAAAAAGCTCGCGTTCTTTATCCTTATCCGCCTGATCGAAAAATACAGATAAAACTTCCTGTGCTGTATTTTTACCGAAACTCACCGTTCCAAGCATCATTTTAACATATTTATGATCCGAATCTTTTGGCATAAGAAGCATGATTTGAACCTTTCCGTCATTGTTCACAATATAAGGAACAATCAAAATTGATCCTATTGATCCGTCTACCGGTCCGAATACACCGCTTGTGATCCAATGGGTATACTCGCTTTTAGGAGGAAGAATTTGCTTAATATCTGTTTCTCTGTCTCCAGATTCATTTGTCTCATAATCGTATTTGCTTTGCGGTTTTTTCGCAGGCACTGCGCTTTTATTTTTTGCTTTATCTTCCTTGGAATCTTTCTTTTTATCTCCTTTGACATCAGCAACTTTTTTCTTCAAACTTTTGATCATGCCGGCATCAACTGAAGATGTTACGGCAAACATTGAAGCAAATACTAAAACCAATATTTTTAAATACTTCAAAACCAACCTCTCTTTTTTAAGCAGTATAACCGTTTAAATTAAGAAGTCAAGAATTATGAAACCCAATTTAATATATTAATTTAGGGATTTATTCTCACACAATTGAAAGAAAAACGGCTGTATAGTGAAGAGCCGCCCCGATGATGCAAAAAACGTGAAATATTTCGTGAAAAACTCTAACGGGTTTTTTGATCATATAAAATACTGCTCCTGTTGTAAATGCAACACCCTCGCCCAGTAGAAAGAGAAGCTGCGAGGAAGGAATTGTGGAAAGAAGCTTTTTCAGGGGAATAAGAAGAATCCATCCCATAATCAGATATATTGATGTACTTAGTATCCGCGATTTTCCCGTAACAAAAAACTTAATAATGCCACCGGCGATAACAAGCGACCACTGAACAGAAAGAATTGAAATCATCCATGCGCCGTCCAGGAATAAATAGCAGATGGGAGTGTATGAACCCGCAATCATGACAAAAATCGCGAAATGATCAAGTTTGCGGAAAATTGAAACAGAATTCTCGCTTTTCTTAGTCGCGTGATAAACAGCGCTCGAAGTGAAAAGAAAAGTTATGGCAAATCCGTAAATGAGAGATACAGCCTTAAGTTCAGGTGTTTTTGAATAAGCTGCAAGAATTATCGTTCCGGCAAAACTTAATAGCGCGGCACCGAAATGAGTTGCAAAAGATACAGTTTCTGATTTTTTCATTATATTACTTCCATTAAAACAGACATGCTGACAAAAATTAAGGTTGCCGATTTAAAAAATATTTGTCGTTATTATATACGCATAAAATAATGTTAATAATTTCCGGAGATATTATGAAAAACAAATCTATTGAAACAGTTCTTGTTCACGGCGGATATAATCCTGATGAACACAATAGGAGCAGAATGGTTCCAATTTATCAAACGTCTGCTTTCTGTTATGACTCCGCTGATCATGCAGCAGAACTTTTTGCAATGGATGCACCAGGTCACATTTATCAAAGGATAGATAATCCGACCGTTAAAATAGCAGAGGATCGATTAGCTGCTGCCGAAGGAGGTGTCGGAGCAGTTGCTTTTTCTTCCGGAATGGCTGCTGTTTCTTCTTTTATACTGAATTTTTTAAAGTCAGGTGATTCAATAGCCGCGGCAAACTGCCTTTACGGCGGATCAATGGGTCTTTTTACGGACACTCTTCCTTCTCTTGGAATTAATACTTATTTCTTCGACCCTCTTAACGGAGCTTCTTTAAAAAATGCAATTACTGATTCAACAAAACTTGTATTCGTAGAAAACCTTGCAAATCCTTCACTAGTCGTTCCCGATTACCAATCTATTGCAGAAATTTGCGCCAACTCAAAACTGCCGCTAGCAGTTGATAATACAATCGCTACACCTTTTATAACCAATCCTATTTCATACGGAGCCGATTTTGTAATTCACTCGTGCACAAAATATATGGAAGGACACGGCTCAATTATCGGCGGCGCGGTAGTAGACAGCGGAAAATTCGATTGGGATGAAAAACGTTATCCTATGATGTTTGAAGCAGCACCTGGCGGAAAAAGCTTTGTGGATAAATACGGTCAGCTTGCCTTCATCATGCGAATGAGAGGAAAAACTCTCATGAATACCGGAGGATGCATGGCTCCTCTTCACGCATGGCTGCTTCTTCATGGCATGGAGTCTCTCCATGTACGTTATCCGCGTCACTGCGAAAATGCGGAATATCTTGCAAAAAAGCTTATTTCTCATCCCAGAGTTGCATGGGTCAATTATCCTGGATTTGGAGATCATCATTCACATCTCAATGCAAAGAAATACTTCAGGAATTACTTCGGCGGAATGTTAGGTTTTGGTCTCAAAGGAGGCTATGAAGCTTGCAGAAAAATGATAGATAACATCAAACTCATTTCCCACTGTACCAATATCGGCGATGCGAAAACACTTATGATTCATCCTGCAAGCACAACTCACCGAAACATGCCTGAACAGGATAGAATAAACGCAGGAATCGGCAACGACTTCATCCGTCTGTCGGTAGGCCTTGAAAATAAAGACGATTTGTTTTCGGCTATAGAAGAAGCTATGAGCTGATTCCTTTTGATAAAGCGCTAATCTTTTTTTTTATTATTCCGATAATCCTACGGGACACTTTCTTTTTCGGCCGACCGGTTTTCGTTTTTCAGTTGGCGTAAAACGGAAAGCGGCCGGCTGTTTTCTTTTGTTCTTGACTGTTTAAAAACGGTATGAGACATAATTCGAAAATACTCCGGTTTTCTGTTCTCTTTATTTTCTGATAAGAGGTGACGGCATAATGAAAAAAACAATTATGATAATCGGCGGCGGATTGCTTCAGCTTCCGGCAATTCAGACTGCAAAAAAAATGGGTCTTCAGGTAATTGTAACCGATTACAACCCAGAAGCAGTCGGAATGAAGTTTGCCGACATTCCCCTTGTTATAAGCACACGTGACTTTGAAGGAACCGTAAGGGAAGCTAGACGTCAGAACAAACTGACTCCTATAAACGGAGTTCTCACAGTCGGAACAGATGCCTCTATGACAGTATCAGCTGTAGCAAGTGCGCTTAATCTTCCCGGAATTAAATTTGAAGACGCTGAAGCTGCGACGAATAAAGTAAAAATGCGAACCCGTTTCAAAGAGCATAAAGTTCCCTCTCCGAAATTCTATCCCGTCTGGTCTCTCGCAGATGCAAAAAAAGCATGCGACAAACTAAAGTTTCCTGTTGTAATTAAACCATGCGACAATATGGGTGCACGCGGTGTAATGCTTATAAAAGAAAAAGGCATGATTACCGAAGCTTATCAGAATGCAAAAGATTCCTCTCCTTCGGGAGAATTGATTATAGAAGAATTTATGGACGGTCCGGAACTTTCAATAGATGCCGTCATTTATAAAGGTAAAATAACGTTTACTGGAATCGCAGACAGAATTATCGAAGACCAGCCGTTCTTCATAGAAAAAGGCCACACCATGCCGTCTTTTCTTCCTGAAAATATTATTGAGGAAGCAAAACGTGTAATGACACTCGGAATTAAGGCTCTCAACATTACTCATGGATTCGCAAAAGGCGACATAAAAGTTACTTCAACCGGCGTAAAAATCGGCGAACTTGCGGCAAGACTTTCCGGCGGATTTATGTCAACATATACTTTTCCGCTTTCCAGCGGAATAGATCTAATGAAAGCCGCAATAGAGATTGCTCTGGGAGAAGAACCTTCAAACCTGGAACCTTCTAAAAATCTTGTATCAATAGAAAGAGCTATTATTGCCAAACCCGGAATAGTAAATAGAATAATCGGTCTCGATGAAGCCCGCCAAGTTAAAGGAATCAACGAAATATTTATAAGCGTCAATCTCGGGGATAAAATATCAAAACCTAAATCAAATGTTGAAAAAGCCGGGCATATTATCGCTACTGCAAAAACTCTGGAAGAAGCCGAAAGAATAATCGCAGAAGCTAAAAAAATAATTCAGATAGAAATATCCGACGAAAGCAATATAAGCATGGAGACTATACGAGCTGTAGCCCGTGAAAAATTCAATAAAGTCTGTTATGCCTGCACGGAATGCGACGGATCGAAATGCGCTTCAGGTGTTCCGGGAATGGGAGCCGTAGGACGCGGAGATTCATTCAAACGCAACATAGAAGCAATCAACGAATATAAGATAAACACCCGCGTCATTCATGATGTTGATGAACCTGATACTACAGCATACTTTCTCGATCATAAACTCAGTTTTCCTGTAATGGCAGCGCCTATCACAGGAACTGTAACAAACATGGCGGGAGCAATTGATGAAGAACTCTATGCACGTTCTGTTGTAAAGGGATGCAGAGATGCCGGAACCATCGGATTTGTCGGTGACGGTGCTACTCCGTACAAATACAGAATCGGATTAAATGCCGTTGAAAATGCCGGCGGACTTGCGATTCCGATTTTCAAACCGAGAAAAGACAATGATTCAATAATCGAGAGAATCAAGGCTGCTGAAAGTGCAGGAGCTATAGCAGTTGGAATGGATATTGATGCAGTCGTTTTCAAAACAATGCAGATGAAAAATCAATCCGTCGGACCAAAAGGACTGGAAACCCTTCGCGAAATTATTTCGTCAACAGATCTTCCTTTCGTTCTTAAAGGAATTATGCATCCTCGTGATGCCGAGTTTGCAGTAGAGGCCGGAGCAAAGGCGATCATCGTATCAAATCACGGCGGACGTGTTCTTGACCAGATGCGCGGAACGATGGAAATTCTTCCTGATATAGCAAGGGCTGTAAAAGGTCATATTCAGATTATGATTGACGGAGGATTCCGCAGCGGAGTTGATGTCATAAAAGCTCTGGCTCTCGGTGCAGAAACTGTTCTTATAGGAAGACCGGTTGCCATAGCTGCTGTCGGGATGTACGATAAAGGAGTTTCTTTTTATCTTGAACATATCCGTAAAGAACTTATCACTGCGATGATTCTTTCAGGTTGTTCTGACATCTCAAAAATCACAGAAGATGTGATTTTTCACAAATCTTTCTCGAAACGAAATAGAACTCTGAGGGTTGTAAATGGCTGATTTTTTTGCTCCGGTAATTGACTGGTATATGTCTCACATTAATTATTTTACCGTCACACTGCTGATGACAATTGAATCTTCTTTCATTCCATTTCCGTCAGAAATAGTGATTCCCCCGGCGGCATGGAAAGCAGCGAATGGTGAACTCAATATTTTTCTTGTGACTCTTTGCGGAATTGCCGGTTCTCTACTCGGTGCTATTTTCAATTACTATCTCGCTCTTTTTCTCGGCCGCAAAATCATTTATTCTCTTGCCGACACAAAAATAGCCCATCTTCTTTTGATAAACCGCGAAGGGATTCAGAAAGCAGAGAATTATTTCATCAAATACGGAAATATTTCCACGTTCATTGGAAGACTCGTTTTCGCAGTCCGTCAGCTGATTTCCATTCCGGCAGGTCTTTCCAGAATGAAGCTCAAACCTTTCATTTTCTATACCTGTTTGGGTTCTGCAATCTGGAGTTCAATTCTTGCAGCACTTGGATATTTTCTCTATTCACAAAAAGCTCTTCTCGAAAAGTATTATTCTATTTTGACAAACGTTTTCATTGTGATTGGAGTTTTGCTTGTAACATGGATTATAATTAAAGTTTTCTTTATTAAAAGAAAAAACAGCATCTCAACGGAGAGATAAGGAGCTACAAAAATGTCTGCCGATAAACTTCTTTATTCCGGACCTAAATGGCAAGCAGATTTGTTTATTGAAATTCTTGATCAAAACGGGAGTTAACAATTATTTCCTGTTAAAAAATTTCTGCGCGATGTTATTCTTGAAGAATGCATCGAAACCGTAAATTATAATATTTTTTGATGAAGCATAAGCAAGACAATCATCACTGAACATAGGTGCAATTATTACAATTTTATCAATATTATGATACCTCGCCCGTGAAATATAATTATTTATGGCAGCTTCATTCACCGGCGATGTAATCCTAGTTGAAAAAACTATATATTCACCGAACATATGAGAATCTCTTTTGCTGGAACAATTATAACAGACAAGCCGGTCATCTTTAAACAAAACACTTTTGATGTTATAATCGAGATGAGACAACAGACTCTGTGAGAGCGAATCAAACATATTGGAAGGCATTGAAAGAATTTTTGAAACTAGTTTATCCTGACCTATATTCTTATAGAAAAACAGTTTATCCTGAGAATCCTTATAATGAGGGCTCGAATCCTTAACTGAATTCCATCTTTTTACTGCACTCTCTATACTGCCTGCAGACTCTAAAGCCTCGGCATAATAGAAATTAAATTCCGAAAAATACAGGTCATCTTCATTAACTTTCATATCAGCTTCTTCAAATACGGAAAGCGCCTGCAGGATATTTCCAAGAGACAGATTAATCTTTGCTTTCAAAAGTTCCTTTTCCGTTTCGCCTTCGTCGAGGTCATGTACATTATCAACCCTTTCAAGCGCCCTGTCAAACTGCCCTGAAGCAAAATATATTTTGGCAAGATAAAGATTTATTTCTCCGGAGTAATAATTCTTTCTTTCAGCTTCAAGAAAACGGCTTTCCGCAGACGGATAATCTTTTGCCCTGAATGAAATTACACCAAGAGTAAATGGGAATTCCCCATCGGCAGGATAAAGATCACTTCCTTCTTTGCATAGTTTCTTAGCTTCGGCAAAATATCCGGATTCAAGCTGCATCTTTATAGCTGTCTTAAGAATTGATGAAGGCATCGCCCACTTTCTGCTCATTGTGTTGAACTGTTCCATAGCTTTTTCAACATTGCCTAGAAGAAGATAAATGCGCGCCAGCATTTCTCTTACATCCTGCTCCATTATCTCAGGTGTATATCTGTCATATTTCAGCATATCCTGAAGAGTCATCAAGGCAAGAATAAAGTGCTTTTTATCAAAATTGTATTTTGATAAAAGCCAGTTTGCATCCGTATTTGTTTTATCAAGATTAAGCACAGCATTCAATATACTAACGGCCTTTTCATCATTTACACTTAGAAGATCTTTAGCTTTTTGAATACGCTTGGGAATCGCATGCATCCTAAATAAATGAAACAAATATATTATTCCGAGAAAGAAACCGGCTGTAACAAAAATGATAAGAAGATTTATTTCCATATTATCTTATTCTCTTCAATTGAGTCGAAATTCCTGTTATGGCATTTTTAAGATAATCTTTTGCAGCATTTTCATATATAGGAAAATTCAGTTCCCCTGAAGTGAATAATTCTCCCGCAAAATAAATCTCGGCAGTATAATCTTCGGTATCATATAAGAATTTATTTTCTGAAAGAGCCGACGAATAGCGTTTTGATGCAATCTGATAATCTGTCTTGTTTTTAACCTGCAAAAAAGAAAAAAGAATATCTCCGGATTTATCAAAATACCATGGCTCATAATTTCGCGAAATATCTGCAAGAAGAAAAGATACTTTCTTTGATATGTCCTTATCTGCAGCAGAAAATGTCCCTTTTTTAAGTTTAATTTTTCCGATTTTTACCGCAAATAAAGAAAGATTAAGATCAAACCGTTTGCAGTAATTCAATACCAATTGAGCATTGGAATAAATGACTGCACTGCTCTTAATCGTATCAGACAATCCCTTGAGAGACAGATGATAATTTATAATGATATTATTCATAAATATGCAAATTGACGACTTGAGATAATGGTATGATGCAAAGGAAAATACGAAACCTACAGCAATATAAAGAGGTATCTGTACAGGCCGTTCTATGCTGCTTGAAGAAATTCCATCAATCAGAAAAACTGCAAGAGAGTATAATCCAGCACTTGCGATGAACATTCCGTAATTAACAGAACGCTTGTTTAATGTATTAAAATCCTTTGTAGTATTTTTTTTTACCTTTGTAATGAAAAATAATGTAAAAAGAAAGAATGCTCCTACGAGATATAATATTTCATAAAAACCGGCATGAAATATAAAATTCTGCATTGACCCCGTAAAATATAAAATAGCAGTTGAAAGAGCAAAAATAAAAGAAAACAGAAAAAATGATATTATAATACAAGACACATAAAATGTTTTTATACCGCCCATGCTCTCCTCGATAGAACATTTATAATAGTCCAGCAACATGTTTTTTTCAAAGCTTTTTTAACCTTGACTCAAAAAAATAGAACTTATCTGATAAGCTTATGAACAGCAGTGATGACAAACTGAAACAATACCGGTTCATTTTCGGGCTGTCCGAAAATTATTCCAGAGATGAACTCCGTTCCGCGTATGCAACACTTGCAAGACTCAATCATCCTGACAAAAATCCGGGCGCCGACTCTCTCGCCAAGATGGTGATCATTAATGAAGCTTATTCTTTTCTTAAAAATTCATTCTCTGAAACAACCGCCGCCGTTGAAGAAAAAACTGAAATTGATCCGTCATACACAATCTACAAAACTGGTTTTTCAATAATGAAACAGGCCTTTGATGAATATTTCGGTGAAACAAGACCGAAAATAAACGTCGGAAACAGAAAACTGCTCGCTGAGAGACTCCGAAACGCTAAAACCAGTTTTTCAGAGCTGGTTACAAACCACCCCAACAGCAACTGGACAAGCGACGCGATTGACAAGATTTTCAGCATCAACAAATGGCTTGATTAATTTGCAGGATAATTCTTGACAAAGAATACCCCGTTCATAAATTGGTGGCAAATTGCCCTGTGGTGTAATTGGCAACACATCTGATTCTGGATCAGAAATGTCTAGGTTCGACCCCTAGCAGGGCAGATAACTCAAAAAAATTGCTTAACAGGACGGCTCATTTTGAACCGTCCTGTTTTGTTTATAGCGTTTTTCTGATTTCCATAACAGCATCTACCATGTTTTTCAGACTCGGTTTGACCTCTTCCCATTTGCGCGTCTTGAGACCGCAATCCGGATTTATCCAGAGCCTTTCTGCAGGGATCACTTTTATGAGCATTTTTATCTGCTGTTCAAGCTCCTCCCTTAAAGGAATTCGCGGAGAATGAATATCATAAACTCCGGGACCGATTTCGTTCTTGTATCCTCTTTCCGCAAAAACATTCAGGAGCTTGTTTCCGCTTCTTGAAGTCTCAATCGTAATTACGTCGGCATCCATTTTTTCAAGAGTACCGATTATGCTGTTGAAATCGCTATAGCACATATGCGTGTGAATCTGCGTTTCTTTTTCAGCAGAACTGACAGCACGCTTAAACGATTCAACCGCCCACTTTTCGTAAAGACTTACTTTTTCTTTTCTAAGAGGATAGCCTTCCTTAAAAGCAGCTTCATCAACCTGAATAATTTTAATTCCGGCAGACTGAAGATCAGAAACTTCCCTGCATATTGCTGAAGCTATCTGAGAGCAAACAGCTGAACGATCAATATCATTCCGCACGAATGACCAGTTTAATATCGTGACCGGACCGGTAAGCATTCCTTTCATTACTTTTTTGGTACAGCTCTGCGCATACGAAATAATATCCACAGTCATGGATCTTGGTCTTGATACGTTTCCGTAAATTACCGGTGGTTTTACGCATCTGCTTCCATAACTCTGAACCCATCCGTTTTGCGTAAAAACAAAACCTTCCATCTGTTCACCGAAATACTCAACCATATCATTACGCTCAGGTTCACCGTGAACAAGAACATCAAGTCCGGCTTCTTCCTGAAATTTTACGCATTCAGAAATATAATTTTTTATTCCTTCTTCATAGTCTTTCTGAGAGATTCTCTTTGCTTTATAATCATTTCTCAGTTTTCTGATTTCAGCGGTCTGAGGAAAGCTTCCTATAGTTGTTGTTGGAAGAACCGGCAGATTAAGAATTTTTTTCTGCGCTGATATTCTTTCATCAAAAGTAAAGGATCTTTCACCTTTGCCTTTATTCGATTCTGTACTTAAAGTATTTTTAAGAAACTCAATTTTTGATTTTAAAATGTCACCGTTTGTTTTCAGCTTCAATATAGATGAATCCGAGTCAGGATAATCAAAAATAGATGCAGTATCTGATACTTCTCTAAGCTTTTCTTTAGCGAATGACATCCATTCTTTAATATGCGAATCAAGCTTTTCTTCATACTCAAGAGAATACGGAACATGAAGAAGAGAACAGCTTGTTGAAACTATTATATTTTCTTTCGGAACATATTTTTCAATTTCTTTCAGCAAAAGATAATTATGAGAATAATCCGATTTCCAGATATTACGTCCGTCAATAATACCGGCAATGAGTATTTTTCCGTTCAAATCGCTGAGACAGTTTAGATTTTCTTTTCCGTAAACAAAATCAAGACCAATCGCATATAAAGGAACATCCTTCAAAACCGCAACAGTTTCTGATGCGTGATCAAAATAAGTTACAAGAATTATTTTAACATTCGCGCAAACAGAATTAATATCCTGATAAGTCTGTTTAATCAAAGACAAAAATTCCTGTGAAGGATCTTTTACTGAAAGAGGTTCATCAAACTGAAGAAATACTTCTTCATCAAGCTCTGAAAGTTTTATTATAAGCTCTTTGTAAAGAGGAATAATCTTTTCGAGCAGTTTGAAATTATCACTACCATCCGTAGTCTTTGCCAGACCAAGAAAACTCAAAGGTCCGATGATATTGATTTTTGTTTTGATTCCGGCTGATTTGGCTTCCGTATACTCGGAAATGATTTTTTGCGGATTGAGGCGGAAGACAGTCTCTGCCGAAAGCTCCGGAACGATGTAGTGGTAGTTTGTATTGAGCCACTTAGTCATTTCCATAGCTGTAGAACTTTCGTTCCCTCTTGCCATAGCAAAATATCTTTCGAGAGAGCTTGAAATGCCGGCAAACCGTTCAGGAACAGCATTCAGCATAACGCACATGTCGAGCATCTGGTCATAATAGCTGAAATCATTACTGCTGATAAAATCGATTCCGGCATCTTTCTGATAATTCCAATGCCGTTTTCTGAGCTGTGAAGCAATTGCCTCGAGTGAAGAGAATTCGGTTTTTTTATCCCAGAATTCTTCCAGAGCTTTTTTAAGCTCGCGTTTTTCTCCAATGCGCGGGAATCCCGTCACAAAGGATTTAATCCTTTTAGTCTGCATCTTTCCTCCTTTTTGCTGACGCGACAAAAACTTGGCAATTGTATGGTAATCGGACTCCGGGGTTAATCCCCGTTACCGTAGCGCGACTGTGTCCGGTTCTCACGGACTTCCCCATTGCTACAATTGTTAAGTCAATCAGAGATGCGCCGCATTCTTTGTCCAGCAATAATCCGGGAGAAGACAGCGCGTTAAGATTACTGCTCTAATCTTCTCCGTTTAAGTTTCATCAGACCAAGAACAATAACAAGAACAGAAATTAGGGCTAAAGCTCCCGGTTCAGGAGAATTATACGTTTCGGCATACTCATTATCAAGAATTTCTTTTTCTTTATTTTCGAGTTCCTTCCATTGAGTATCATTTTCAACCACAATGTAAGAAGTGCTTGAAGTGATAATTCCGGATTTTCTTGAACTTTCAATAAGACTTTTGAAAACTTCTCCGTCAGAATTTCCTTTTATTTTATCTTCGCAATAAAGATCGAATGCTGTTTTTATTATTCCTTCTGCTTTTTCAGCATATAATTTACGGAAATTTCCTTTTGTATCAGTATAGGAAATAGAATCTAATGCATTTTTTTCAGCGAAATATATTATTGAATCATCACCTGGAAAGACTGAACTCACTCCATTTCCGAATAATACATGGCGAACTCCCTTAGATGATTTCTCGATTTCAGAAATAAAGATCATTCCATTGGATGTGAGATAAAAACCTTTTGCATCAGGCTGAAGCATGGCTGAAATGCTTTCATACTCCGATAAAATTTCTTCAGTTGAGGGAGTAACTATCGCAAAAACCGGGTATTCGCTTTCTGATAAATCATATCTGGATGAAATCGTATGAACTGCTTTTTTATAAAAGAAACCTCCTCTTTTTCCATTTTTAGTAAATGATTCTTTTTCTTTTATTTCATCTTTCAAACTGCTGACTGAAAGTTGTTTTCCTTCATTTACAATGTAATTAACAAAACAGATACTTGCGGATTCAATTTCCGGGTTAATCCTTTTAACATAATCAGCCGTCGAAATAATATCATGTTTAGTTATGGTTGAATCTTTTGATATATCCGCAATTATATAAAGAACAGGTTTGCGGTTTTTAATTTTGATATTTTTCGCAATTGATTCCGGAATATAAAATACAGACCCGTAATCGTTTTCAGTTTTAAGAAGTTTAGATTCTGATGTTGAGTTTAATTTGACCGTTTCTTCCTGCAAAAAATGATTATCTGAAGTTCCCGTCTGGCATAGAAATTTAATCTTCGAAAATGAACCTTTTGGGCAGATAAATTCTAATATACACTCTCTTTTTTCATTCTCCCGAAAAGGAAAAACATCAAATCTCAATTCATTATCAGAAAGATAATAAATTACTGCCGGATCCTGTGCGCGTCTTTTAATTTCATTAAAGACCCAGACGGCACTTGTCTTTTCATAAATTCTTCCCTGTTCGAATTTATCTCCGATTTTAAGTTTAAGTCCTGACACAAAAACACCGTCCGGAATTATAATTTTTCCGCGAAAACCGTCATTGCGGGATGCTCCTGTTAATTCTTTCATTTTTATTTTTACTGAATGTTTTTCAGTACTTCCTTCAACAGAAGAAAATACTTCATCTACGGATTCTATTAAAGCATCAGAAAGTATTTTCTCTTTGTTAACAATCAAGGAATCCCTGACATTATACGCACGGCTTCCGAAAACAGCAAAATCGGTTATTCCCTTTATATTTTCTAAAACATTGTAAGCAGAATCTCCGTAAAAAACTTCGAACATTTCATCCATTCTGTTTTGAGGCAGAGTTTTTTTTGAAACCTGTACCGCAATTGAAGAAAGAACAGGAAGCCCTTTACCTGTTTTATCCCGGTACATATTTGATAATGAATCCTTTACCATAAACAAAGGATACTTCAATTCTTCATCCGACTTTTCGTTCAGAACATATTGAGAAGCATTCTGAAGAACTTTATATTCAATATATTTTTTTGCCGCATAAAACGACGGCAGAACAAGAATTAAACCAGTCACAAGAGCAGTGGCCTTCATTTTTCCAAATACTTGAGAATATAAACGGAAGTCTTTAGTTAATTTTGAGATATGAATTATGAGAAGAAATGACGGAGCAAGTATAACAATTCCTATTCCGAACAAAAGAATTAGAAGAAAAGAAAATGGAATGGCAGGAGCAAGTATTATAAAGAAATACACTACAAACGGAAGAAGAGCAACTCTTACTGCAGATAAACAGATGTTGAATTTTTTATTTGCAGTTTCAGGAATTGAAACTGCTAACGCGTTAATGAATGTCAGCAGATATATTCCGGGATATTGAAAATTGCCGGGAAAAGGAATTATTAGATTCAACAGAAGTCCGGCAAACGGCAGAAAGAATCCTGCAACTATTCCTACAATGATATTTCTTTGCAGTTTGTACTTTTCTGTCTTCATTACTACAAATGAAAAAATACGCACGAAAACAATTAATGAAGAAAGTGAACACACACAGAATATAAAAAAGAAACTTATGCCTATCAGTTTAGAAAACGAAGAATAAAATATTCCGAAAAATGCCGAAAGAACTCCTAAAACTCCAAACCAGAACAAAGGGAAAAGAATTCCGGATATCGATACGACAACAATTTCCTTAACCGAACTTTTTTCTATTCTCCACATCGATACTGACAACAGGGGAAAAATTACGGCAGAAGCCATACATGCAAACTGAAGATATAACAGATGCTCTTCAATTATAAGTTTGGAAGAAACTCTGCCTATTATCTCATAAATCTCAAGATAATAGAACGCCATAAAAGTACAGGCTGATAATAAAAGTAATACGTTTAAAGCAACCGGAACATAAGATTTTCTCTCTTTCTTTAATACTGATTCTCTGAAAATAATTGAAGCAAACAGAAACGGCAGAAACTGCAAAAGAAAACTTACAACAATAACTTTGACATTTAAACTAGAGAATTCATTTTTTGATGACACATAAAATGAATTTGCATTTACTGCAAAAAGGAATAATTGCGGAAGTAAAAGAAATACTGCCGCAAACAATTTTCCCGAAATAAATCTTTTTAAATCAATCAATGATATATTCTTTTTCATTTGAAACTCTCCCGTATATTTTATAAATAAGAAGCAATGCCGGAATAAAAATCATCATTCCGACAGACATGTGAATGATAGAGTGGAACGAACTGCTTATATACTTTCCGGCAAAAGACGAAGCGTATAATGCGGAAACGATTCGAATTGAATTTACTGCAATGCAGATGATCCATACAGGCAGAGCCAGAAGAATCTGGGATAAAACCGTTTCTATAAATGAAAGCTTTTTGAGTCTCAGATATAAGATCATGGTGAATGCTATGACAAAGAAGCTGAAACCGCTGCACGAATCGACTAGACGAATTGTTCCTAAAGAAGTATGAATGACATTAAACCCGCCTTCTTCAGTCATCGGAGACATAAAATAAACCGAAGAAAGAATTCCTGACGGTACAAGAAACAGACTGCTAACAATGTCCGTATAAATTTTACCTATTGTATTAAGAGTAAAAAATAAGGATATCGCCGATATAATTTTTCTGCTTTGGTAAAGATTTCTGATTATGCAAATAACTTTCCATAGAAAATTATCCAAGATAGAATTTTCCCCTCTCATTTCTCCTCCTGAAATTTTGCTGAAAATCAATTTCGGGATTAAAACAAAAGATTAGTGTGAAAAAACTATGAAAAGAGAGTGAAACGGCTATGAAGACTATTGATGTTTCGTTAACAATTTTATGATTTTTTGAACTTGACTTGTCTATGCAAAAACAATTAAAAAAAATCTACGTACAATCATTAACTATTACATTATTTCTTAAAAGGAGATTATATACTAATGTCAAAATACATCTGCCTTTTCTTGATTTTATTTACTCTATTCTCATGCTCTAACCGAGAAAAGAGCGATTCACAAAATAAAGACCTTTTTTCTAGAGCAGATTTATCCAAAACTGCATATTTAGATATTGAGTTTAATAATCCGGACGAATTGAGAAGCAGTGTTTACAAAAAACTGCCTGATTTTAATGCTTTGGTTATTTCTGAATCATGGAGCAATAGGGGAAAATCCGATGAAAACGGCAATATGACGATTCTTCTGCCTTCAAAGAATTTTTTGACTATGATTGAATGGCTCAAAGAAGTGTATACTATTGATCATATTAATATGAGAGTCTCAGAGTTTGATGTTAACTCATATAAAAAAGATGCAGAGAAAAAGAATCTCATCGATAAGAATATTGTTTATTCGGAAATATATTTAAATGTTACTAAAAACAAAAATTTAGTTGGATATTTCATTACAGGATGCGAAAGTGCTAAAACCGCTCTTGGATACAGTTTGCAGACAATAGTCCCGGTAATTATTTTTCTCCTTCCATATGCATTATTCATTATAAGTATTATTCTGATAATCAAATTAATTGTACGGAAACAGAAAAGAAAAAATCAAAGTAAATGAATTATTAAAGCGGCATCACTGCTGTCCCATTGTTTTAGCTCCATATACATCCTTGAATTTCACAATTCAATTCCTTGTCTGATAAGGGTCGATGCTTAACCGGGCAAATAAGATCACGCAATGATTTTCCGGAAAACATATTCTCTCTGATAATG
>JAKPJF010000164.1 GCA_029554345.1 Spirochaetota bacterium
AGTTTCATCGGTTAATCATCGGATATTATGAGAGATTATCAAGACTTTTTTAAGATTATTTATTTCAAATAATATTTTTGCAATATAAAGATTTTAAGTTTATAATACAGGAATAATTAAAAAGTATGAACTAGAAAGAAAACGCACATCAATTGATGTGCGTTTAAATCCCTATTTAGAAGAAATACCAAAATTTAACAGTCCGCTTTGTTTCAGGTTGATATTCTTATCTGTTTTAATTGAGGAATCTGGTTCATCAACATAATAAGCTTTAATGATATCAAGATGATTTGAAGCATAATCAGTTGAGATCGAAAAATTTCCTGATCCATTATATTCGATGAAAAGCATTTCACCCGGATATACCGTTTTAGTGCTCGATGAAACATCATCATCAAGCGGTTCGGCAACTGTCAAAAAAACCTGCCATGACGGGTCACCATTCAAATCCCAAAGCAACATTTCATCTCCCGCATCGAATGTCACCAAACCTGCCACATCAATAAGATCTGCCGTTAAGCCATCTATGTTTATATCACATTTTTTAATTAGTGTGCTTGTAGAAACAAAAACCCATATTTTTTCATCAGCAAGCTTAGCATAATCCGGGCTATCATCGCTATCATCGCTGCTGCAGGAAAATAAAAGAAATGAACCTAATACAATGGTTAACAATTTTTAATCATAAAATCTCCTTATTATTTTATTAATATTTTTAATGTATAAGTCATTAAGTGCAACATAAATATGTCAAGTTTCATTTATTATTATACTGTTTCATTTTTATTTTAAAAAATGCACTTATAGATTTAAGTGGTGTAATGAAAGCACTAACACAAACTGTCCTACGCAGTCGGACTTTTTATTGGTTTTTTTCTTTTCATTCATCTTTTAATGAAGTGCTTAGCGCACTTTGGTTTTCCAACTATCCTTCCTCTTATAATATCATTACGCGTTTTTTCCGCTGCGCTCTTTATACGCGCAACTTTTTCCGTCTTAGGATCTTCCTTGTTTTCAATGATCTTCATATACAACAAGCGCCGCTGGGGCTCCGGTTGGATTTTCTCTTCATATGTTCAGTTCAATCAAAGATGCAAAATGCATCTCAAAAAGTCTTTTGGCAAATCTCCTCTCTTATTTATCAAAGGAGAGAGGTTGGGAGAAAGGATTCTACATAATCAATAGAATCAATCGTGATAGAATTGAGATTCATTAAAAACCGAAGTAATTGAATCAAGGCAGAATGCCTTCATGACTCCGGATCATGCAGGTCATTCTGCCGCAAGAACTAAGGCGCTACAATCATTCCATATTTTCCATACCCGGCTTCGGTATATGCGTCAACCGTACCAGAGGGCACATGAAATACAGCGCCGTAACCAATCAAACAAAATGCGTCTGGGTAGATACCCGGTGGAGTTGCGGATTTCAATGTTATGCCCGTTAATTTTCTACAATTACTAAAAGCTGCATACTTTATAGATGTGACACTACTCGGAATTGTTATACTTTTTAATCCACTGCAATAGCTAAAAGTACAATCCTCGATAGACGTCACACTACTCGGAATTGTTATACTTTTTAATCCACTGCAATAGCTAAAAGCACTTCTTCCAATAGACGTCACACTGTTCGGAATCTTTACGCTCTTTAATCCGCTACACTCAAAAAAAGCATGATTTCCAATAGACGTCACACTATTAGGAATCGTTATGCTCGTCAATCCGCTGCAATAAAAAAAAGCATCACACCCGATAGATGTCACTTTGTCCGGAATCTTTATGCTCGTTAATTTGCTACAACCGCTAAAAGTACTCCTTCCAATAGATGAAACACTGTTCGAAATCGTTATGCTCGTTAATCCGCTGCAATCTTTAAAAGCATATTCTCCAATAGACGTAACACTATTCGGAATCGTTATGCTCGTTAATCCACTACACTCATTAAAAGCCCAATCCCCAATAGATGTTACACTACTCGGAATTGTTATCCTTTTTAATTCGCTGCAGCCGCCAAAAGCCCCATATCTAATAGACGTAACAGGATATCCGTTATAACGCGAAGGAATAACAAGATTCCCTGTCGCTTTGCCATTTGGCGATATTGAGTATTCTGTAACTGATCCGGTTCCGATTTTAGTAAATAAAACCTTATTCTTATCAAGCCACTGCGCGTAAAGAGTGATATCGGCGCTCGCTATCTTAATCGATGTACCGATCGAGTAAGCGGTTCCGCTGCCGTCCGGTTTGGAGTTCCAGTCCGCAAAAATATATCCCGCCAGGGCAAGATTTCCCGTGTTTCCGAGAACCGTTACCGTATCGCCTGACCGGTATTCCACATTATCGATCGGAACAGTCCCTAAAGCTCCGTTTGCGTCATAGGTAATTGTATATTTTGAAACTAACTGCTCACTGCCGCCGTAGGCGGGAAAGAAAAATATGGACACAAAAATCAGCATCAACGATAGTTTAAGCTTCTTCATTAAAACCTCTTCTTATTTTGGTTATTTCAAAAACAAATAATCTCAGCAATCAGCTTTAAGTGTTATTTTTTTAACATTAGTTACCATTTAAATTATACATGTCATGGTTTATATGCGGGCTTATATTTTTACCATATCAAAATCAAGAGCTGTCCATGCATGATATGAAATACAAGTGAAATTCTAAGAAATGAATTCGCTCCCTCACCCAGCAGTGAATTCGTTATTGATTTCAATTGATTAATTCTCTTTCTCAACGGACCTCCTCGTCCGTTTCGATTTATCATTTCATGGTGCGCTTAGCACCCACCACTAAAGAGAATATTGCGTTGTCCCGCTATGGTCTGCGACCATCTCGCGGGCAATGTTTCCGCATCCATGCGGAAACTCGCTCGCCCTCTCCCAGAATGAAGCTCAAATCGGCGAAGCCGATGAAGAAAGTCCATTCCCGGGAGAGAGCTATCTGTCACAAATTTCCTGCTTCAGAATAAATTGCATAAAAGAAAAAACACCTAAACCGTCTGCCGAAGGCAGACTCAACTCGCGCGTCCGGAGCATCCGGCAAAGCCGGTGCGAGGAATACGCGCGACAAGAGCCAGGAGTGGGATCACACTGTCCAACGCTAACGGGAGTCCTGCCCGCGTTGGATTAGCGTCATCCTGACGCTCAGGATGATGAGCGGCGACTGAGCTCCTCGTCCCTTTGAATATTCTCGCATGAGACCATGCGAAATCGGATTTAAAGGTGCGGAGCACCTTTTGAGTATGCCCTCTCCGAGGGCATACTCAATGAATTAATTCCTTGACTTTTAACAAAATATGACGAGAACATAGTTAACCGGCAAAACGGTATATT
>JAKPJF010000172.1 GCA_029554345.1 Spirochaetota bacterium
TCTTTCCGTAAGATCACTTGAAAAACTTATAAATGAATCATCTGCGGAAAAAATTGCATCAGCAAAATCCGCGTCAAGAAAAGACGCCCACATCCGTCATATGGAAGAAAAACTCCGTTCGCTGTTCGGCACAAAGGTTGAAATACGTCATTCAGGCGGAAAAGGCAAGATAGAAATCAGCTATTACTCTCTCGATGATTTTGAACGCATAGTCGAAAAAATTGAAAAATAAGCAAATCCCGCGCAAGCGGGATTTATTATATTTCTCCTCAGCACTTCAATTTTAAAAAAGCCTTGATTATTATTTTCACAATCATATACTTTTCATAATAAAATATTATCCGGAGGAAGAATGAAACTATTTTCAATTATTTTGTCTGCAGCAATTATATTCGCGGCAGTCGGATGCGAAACAGCTCAGCCGAAAACAGATGCAAAACCGGCAATGCAGGATCAAATGGATAAGGCCGGTCCAATGGATTCTTTAAAAGCCGAATTTAAAAGCAAAGTCAAACCGATACCTTTCGCTTATAAATCATCAAAATTAAAACTGAATGATCCGAAATACTCGGCATCAGGACTCAATATTGATTCTTACATGAAAAAAATAGTATTACCGGCACTGGCTCAGACTGTAAACGCTCTACCTGAAGGTCAAAAGATAACAATTAACGGTTATGCAAGCGCGAAAGGACCTGAAAATGCAGAGAAGGGAAAGAAAGGGAATATTGCGATTTCTCAGGAAAGAGCTGATGCAGTTCTTTCTTATATCCTGAAAAACAGCAAGATATCCAAAGACCGCTTCGAAACAAAGGCCAACGGTTCATCGAATACATTGCCTGATGTAAATCCTCGCAGTGATAAAAACTGCAGAGTCGAGCTTGATATAGAATAAAATAAAAAAAACCGCCGGAAATCCGGCGGCTTTTTTTTGAGCTGTTTTCACAGCTTCTATAAGAAAAAAATTACTTAGTTTCTTCTTTTTTCTCTTCTTTCACTTCTTCACCGTTAGAAGACATTGCAGTCTGCATTCCTTCAACTGCTTTTTTGAAAACTTCAGAATCAGCATATTTAACAGCAGAAGCCATCATTGCTTCCTGGAATTTTTTCATTGCATCTTCCATCTTCTTAGTTTCTTCTTTGAAAGCATCTTTCTTTTCATCAAGCTTGAAATCAGGGTTCTTTGCTTCCAAAGCTTTACCTTCAGCTACGATTTTAGCCATTTCAGCGCTGAATGCAGTAAGAGCAGCAGCAGCTGTTTTGTCATCAGCAGCAGCAGTAAGATTAGCAGCAGCAGTTTCGAAAACTGTAGCCATCTTAACCATCATTTCTTTAGCCTGAGCTTCAGGGTTTTTTGAACATGCAACTACAGAAAGAAGAGCAGTTGCGAAAACGAGAGCAAAAATCTTTTTCATCTAGATTCTCCTAAAATATTTTGCCTTAAAGGCAAAGCCGTCCTTTTTGAACCGGTTAGGACACTTATTCTAATAAGTTCGAAAATGACAAGAAATTTAAACCGTTATACAAATTTTATTAAATCCGTCCGACCGGTATTGTTGATAAAGTTATTTTTTTATAAACATTACATCAAGAACAATACTATAAAAAAATATACAATTAGCCTATTTGTCTAAAAAATATTTAAACATTTTCATTTAATATGCATTTCAGAATTGACATTATTGACAGTTAATCTTAACTTCAACTGTAAATTTGAATTCGGAGGAAAAATGAAAATTAACAGAATATCCGCGGCGCTGGCC
>JAKPJF010000097.1 GCA_029554345.1 Spirochaetota bacterium
CATCAGCTTTCTTACCTCGATTATTTTCTCTTCGGTGATTACACCGAAAACAGTTTCATATTTAAGCTGATAAACGCGGCCGAATTCAGCCCAATGCTTTAGCCAGAGAGACTTATACGTATTTATTCTTTCAAGTCCGGGGAGATAAGATCTTGTCTGATGATTTTTTGCAGATATGTACACATAGTTAATACGTAAACGGAAAAGAAAATTTAATATTATTATTGAATAACTAATTGTGCTTGCAATAATTTCAAAAATGTTCCATATAAGCATTATAAATACAGGACTAAAAAACAATCGGGGTACATGATGTCTGAACAGATTTCGGAGATAGAACTGCTTAAGCGGCAGAATAAGAATCTTACTCTGCTTACAGAAATTACGAAAATGATCAACGCGACTCTTGATATCGGAAAACTCCTTTCTGCGGTCATGAACGCGATCAAGGAAATAATGAATACCGAGGCGAGCAGTCTTCTTTTCTATGATGAGACTACCGATGAACTCGTTTTTAAAGTTGCTCTCGGTGATGCGGGCGACCAGCTTTCCGAAAAATTCAGGACAAAGACAAGCGAGGGTGTTGTCGGATGGTGCGCCAGAACCAAAACGCCGGTAATTATTGATGATGTGTACAAGGATGAACGCTTTAACGCCAACTTCGACCGAATAACCGGATTCAGAACCAAGCAGGTGATCTGCGCGCCGCTTCTGTTTAAGGGAAAGCTAATCGGTGTTATTCAGGGAATTAATTGCGTAGAAAAGGAAAAGTTCGACGAGGAAGATATGAAGCTCTTCCTTAAGTTTGCCGATCAGGCTGTTCTCGCCGTCCAGAATGCTATTTTTTTCGAGAAAGCCATTGAAGAGAAAAAAATTCAGAATGAAATTTCCGCGATGAAGAAAATGTACGATATTTTTCTCCGTCCTTTTAGGGGAACTATTTCAGGTATTGATATTGCTTCCGAAACGATTCCAGCGCGTGAAATCGGCGGAGAGTTTTATGATGTCATTCAGTTTGATGATAAGGCTGTAGGGTTCATTCTCGGAGATATTCACCAGAAGGGTGTGCCGGGAGCCATCTCGGCGAGTTTTATGGCGGGTGCGGCAAAGGCTTTTGCTAAAACCACCGGAAAATCTCCGCTTTACCTTTCACGCGATATCGAAAATTTTATTATAGAAAAAAGCGATCTGTTTTCTGATGTATCATTTTTCTATGCTCTTTATTCTCCGACTGATAAGGCTGTAGAATTTGTAAACAGCGGATTTGCATATCCTGTCCTTTTGCGCGGAGGAAAAAGCTATTATCTGAAGTATAATACTCATGCTTTCGGTTCAGATTCGGCGAACAAAAATATTAAAGCCAAAAAGATACGAGTGCAGCTTGCAAGCGGTGATATACTGGTTGTGCTTACTGACGGAATAATAAATCTCCGTGACGAAAATTCAAGTCATTTTGGATTGAAGAGAGCAATGGATGTTATTTCGTCTTCGAAACCTGATGTCGA